>JAIOQJ010000257.1 GCA_021413475.1 Planctomycetota bacterium
CGCTCGCTGGTGCCTTCAAGGCGTCAAACTGGCTGACGGGCGATCGCTGCGCTTGGAATATATCCGCGTCGGTGACCGGATGATGACCAGCAAGGCAGGCCTGCTCCGCTTTTTAGCCGCCCAGCAGGACAATTCCGTCACTGAGGTGGCGACACAACCTCGGACACCAACGCAGCGTATGCGTGCGGCTGCGAAAGCCGAAGCGGAATTATCTGATCTCGGCATCTGATGGACTTCTTCCAAGGCCCTTGCCGACTGAATCGTCACGACGAGGCCCAATGCTGTTCTCGAAAGGCACTAAACGCGACTGATTCCTTTAACGCGGACAAAACCAAAGGGAGGAAACAAAAGAAAAATGACGAGAAAGGCCCACCAGTTTTTGTGAACGGGTGGGCCGTCGAACGAACCTAAAACTCCGAGGTAACGCGATGCCACTCGCTCACCTCGAACCAACTGAGGTACACATGAATAGTATCGAACCAAGCGGCCGGCCGCAAGGCCGACGTCGTAACATCCGTCCACGGAAACCGGACGACATTGAAATCGTCGAAACTCAACCAAAGAAAACGGGCCGAACTTTCCCGCCTATCGCGCCCGAGGATTTGCCGATCGATATCTTGGCAGCGAGACTGTACAACTTCAACGGCGACGGTGAGACCTTCTCTGCCCTATGTCCGGGCCACGCCGACGGCAAACCCTCGCTCGCGATCAGACAACTAGCGAACGGCCGAATCTTGCTTCATTGCCATGCCGGCTGCAAGCCCGAAGAGGTGCTAAGCGCCATCAATCTGGACTTCTCGCACCTCTATCCGAGCGGCTATGCGCTTCGGAACAACAAAGGCAACTGCAAGCCACCCGGGCAATTAGCCGCGTACGTGCCCCTCGACGTCGCCGAACCCGTCATCAACTACCACCGGTTCGAGTCGCTCACGGCGACCGCTCGACGACGCGCTGAAGGCAAACACGGCAAGCTCGCCAAACAGCTCGGTGTCGACCCCGAGGCGCTCGTCGCGCTCGGCGTTGGCACACTTGACTACGGCAACAACTGGGTGTTCCCGGAGGTCGATGATCAATTTCGGGTGGTCGGTGCGTGCTTCCGCTCACGAAACGGCAAGAAGACTTTTGCTACGGGCGGGAAGCGCGGACTGACGATCGCTCAAGATTGGCCACGCCAGCCCACCCAGATGTACATCGCAGAAGGCGCAACCGACACAGCCGCACTTCTCAGTGTCGGCGTCAACGCCATTGGCAGGCCAGCGGCGATGCCATCGTCGCTGGCCATCCGGTGGCTGATCCAACTGCTGCGACGCGACGAACATCCTTATGTGATCGTCTTGGGTGACAACGACGAGCCCAAAAACGGCGTCGCGGTCGGTCCCAAGGCCGCCTCGGACCTTGCCGATATTCTCGGGTGCGAGCTAGGCCAGAACATTCACTGGGCACTCCCGCAGCCCCAGTTCAAAGATGTTCGCGACCAGATCGCGGCAGGGCAGTGGAAGGCCCGTCTGGTCATTAAGGGGGCATCGCGATGACAACCCGAGCGAGTTTCACCAACGTCTCGAACAAGACCCCCCTTTCGATCGCTCAGATGGCGGCGGATTTAGGTGGTCTAACCAGCAACAGCCTCGTCGTCATCGGCGATTCGCTCACGTATTGGGACGGCGAACGTGCCATCGCTTTCGACACACCGCCAGCCCTGTTCGGGTGGATCAACAAGTACGCAGACATCGGCTGGAGTAGGATAGGCGTCACAAAGGCGGAGTTCCATGCTGGGCTCCGTCAGCACCTCCAACGGTACGAGTGGATCTCTCCGGATCCGCATTTTCCGGAGTTGCCCAGCGTGTATTATCCGTTCGAGCCCCCGGAGGCCTACAACACCGGTGCCTTAGACGGACTCCTTAACCGCTTCAGGCCTTCGACCCCGGAGGACCGCCAGCTCATCCTGGCGATGATCATGACGTTTTTCTGGGGTGGTCCGGCGGGCAAGCGGCCGATGTTCACGATCACCTCGGGCAACGCAAACGACCCGCAGCACGGAGTCGGGGCGGGGAAGACGACGCTAGTCGAGATGCTCTCCCGACTGGTGGGCGGTAATGTCGCCTTACGGCCGAACCTAAGCCCCGACCGGATGCTCTCCGTCCTTCTCTCGCCGTCCTGCTGGCCGTTGCGAATCGGCCTGATCGACAATCTCAAAACCTACCGTTTCTCCAACGACGTGATTGAATCGCTCGTCACCTGCGACACGATCAACGGACACCGGCTTCATCACGGCCACGCGAGCAGGCCCAATTACCTAACGTACGTCGTCACAGTCAACGGGGCGAGTTTCTCAAAAGACGTCGCGCAGCGGAGTGTCGTGATCAAGATCAACCGCCCGCAAACCTCCGGGGACTGGCACGCCGGCACCGCAGCGTTCATCAACCAGTACCGTCAGGACATCATCGGTGACATTCGTTGGCACCTTGAGCAACCACAGCAGGAGATAAACAACATCGGCCGCTGGGACCGGTGGGTGTCCGAAGTCTTGGCCAGGATCGACAATCCGCAGCCGCTGCTGCAACGCATCCTGGCGCGCCAGAGCGAAATCGACGAGGACAATCACGACTCGGCGGATTTCGAGGCGCATCTCCGGGCCTGCATCAGTTCACGGGTGCCGAGGATGAATCCGGCCGCCGTTCGGGTCTTCATCCCGAGGCTTCTGATGACACGGTGGGTGTTGCTGCTCAAGACGGGGATGAGCGATCGACAAGCGGCGACTTACGTGCGTCAGCACCTCTCACCCCGACTTGTACCTCATCGGGTCAGCGCGAATAGAGGCTACATGTGGCGCGGCGAACTAAGCAACAACACGACGATTGTGCACGATCTGTGCTACACAGTCGATGAAAGTCGACGAAAGTAGAAAATGCGAGCGTCCGACATCGGAAGTAACCATTCTGATGTCGGACTATTTCGAAAGCAATGACACAAATGACACGAATGACATGTCATTCCTAACTATGGCGTGCTCAAAATAATGAACCATAAATAAGTGACAATGACGTGTCATTTGTGTCATCAGCGTCATCACCTCCAAGAAATAGCGAACGTCGAATTCGCCCTTAGTCCTTACGGAGTAATGAGATGTATCGAAAAACTACGCCCTGGCCGTTGGCCAAGCTCAAGGATCACCCCCTCCAGGCCAAAATGTTTGGCGACGTCAACGACGTCGAACTGGACATCCTGGCGGCCGACATCGAGGCCAACGGCCTCAAACACGCGATCGAGATCTTGCCCGACGGCACGATCGTCTGCGGGCACCAGCGTGTCCGCGCCGCCCGCAAGCTCGGTTGGACGACGATCGATGCCGTCGTTCGTGCCGACCTCGCCGAGGCCGGCGAGGCGGCCATCGCCATCGAATTCGTGAAGGACAACCTACTCCGTCGACAACTGGGCGCTCTCGGCAAGGCCCGTTGCATCCAGCAACTGATCGAGACCGCCAAGAAATTTTACGTCGACACGCCGGTCGGTGACTGCGGCGCCAACATCAAGGACACGATCGCGGACCGGCTTGGTCAGAGTCGGCGGACTGTCAATCGTTACCTCCAAGTGCTGAAAACGCCGCCGGCCATTCAGAACGCCTTCGACGCCAGTCACTTGTCGCTCGTCGAGGCATGCCAGGTCGCGATGATGCCGGAGAAGGCTCAGCTTGCGGTCGCGGCCCGGATCGAGGGTGGCCTAGATCCCAAAAAGGCGCTCAAGGAAGCCGTTCAAGCGAATCCGAATCCTCGGGCAACCGATCAGGCGTTCAGCCGCTTGATACGAGCCATTCGCCGAGATCTGCCCCACCTTCAAGAGCACGAGGAGAAGATCAGCCCGAGGCGGATTTGCTATTCCGTCGAAACGCTGGAACAGGCTTGCGGCCTGTTCCAGGAACTACTCAACTCGAAGAACTGCGAGGATTCGTAAGGGGTAAGCCGTTCCGAAACTGGACCGAGTTTTGCTTCGAAAATGGGTTCGTCTTCGAGGCCGGAACGGTCCATTTTCACGGGCCACTATGACTTTGACGGTAGTGGCTTCGTTCTTTCTATTGAGGTCATGTTTGTTCCCGTCGATCGATATGAGCGGTGCGATAAGCTCTTCAAAAAGGGTTCGTCGTATCGCTCAATGAAATCAGCGACGCGGCCGTGGGCATCCGGCCACGCGCGCCGCTTTTCGCTTGACTGTCGGAAAGTGTCGGCGATGATGGGGAATCCGATCACGCTCATCGCAGGGGAGTTCCCGATGACCCGAAATGCACTGGCTTTGGCGTGCGCCGCGCTCACCTTACTCGTTCCTGCGGCTCGCGCTGCCGAGGGCGACATTCCGACCGACAAGTACGAGCAGGCGCTCAAGGATACGCTCGACCATTTCAAACTGATGGGCATCTCCTCAGACCCACCGGCTAAGCTGGTTCGGAGTCTGCAGAACAGCGGAGGCACTTCAGGCAATCGCTCCGCCATTGTGGACCATCCGGAGGTGAAGCTCCAGTGGGATCGGGGCGTGACCGCCAAGTCGTTCGGCGAGAAAAGCTACCTCGGTGGAAAACTCGAAATCCGGTTGGATGTCTGCAATGGCGATGCCCGGCCTAGCGAGTTGTGGTCCCGTGAGATGAACAAGGCAGCCAACCCCGATAAGGGCGTCACCTGGCGTGAGGTCGATATCAACGGCAGCAAAGGCAGGCTGGAAAGTGGTGCGGCCGCCGGCGAAGGAATCCGAATGACAGACGCCGGGCTGGAGTTCTACAGCGATCTTCATGTCCAAAACATCGTGTGGCGGCGCGGGAACACATTCGTTCGCGTACACTCGACCTGGAACGGAAAGTGCCCGGAAGGGGCTAGGGACGCCCTCTTGAAAGCCGTAGACGTTCGCTTACTCGATGTGGCCAAGTATCTCGACTCCAAGCTTCCGAAGACAGAGCCTCCCTCCCGCTTCCGCTTACCGACGATCGGCGCGTCCAAGCCGATCACGGAAAAGCATGTCGATATGCTGCTCGATTTCTACGCCGCCCAGCTCAAGGCGCTTGCGAAAGTCCCGCATGATGATGGGGGGTATATTGTCGCGATCGACTCGCCGCAGAACGAGACTATCAGCAGCGCCCAGGCTGCGGACTTGGCCCGCGCGATCTGGGACCAACTCGTCAGCCTGATGCGGTTGGCCAATCACGGGACGGTCCCGGTCAACGACGTCCAGAAGAAGCGCATTCGCGTGCTTGGGCACTGGATCGCCTACGTGGTCCGCAAAAGCTGGGAAAGTTGGCTGCTGCCCGAAGACCGGGCCAGACTCGCGCCGAAGGATGAGCCGGACGGGCCGTTCGGGGAGCCGAAGTGGCCGCTCTTCGGCGCACCGCAGGGCGAGGTGCCGGTGCCGCCGATTCGGAACATCGTGGACCGATCCGAAGACTACATTATTAACGAGGCTTGGACCCGGGCCTTCGCCAACACCATATTGCGCATGGCCGACGTCTTTTGGACCAAGGGGCTCTGCTGGGCGGTCTACGTCGCGGTCGAAAATAAGGAAGTTGGTCCGCTGGCGACGCTGGTGGTGTGCGGCATTCCCTACGCGGGCCCCTTCTTCGCCGCGACGCTGGTCAGCTACCACGAGATCGCTCACTTCGGCGAGTACGCTCTCGAAGACCACATCGCCAACTTCGCAACGCTTTTCAACCTCGGGGCGGCCGCCTACCTGCGACTCAACCCCAAACCCCATGAGATGGGCGACCCGGCGAAGGGGATCTACGAGGGCGGCGTGCCCAAGCCGGTCAAGGAGGCGCTCGCCGGAAATGCGTCGTTCAAAATCCTCCGGCGCTGGGAAGCCGAGGGCCAGATGCTCGCCGAGATCCAGTACGCTCTCGCCGGGCCGCTGAAGGGCATCCAGGACGGCAAGTTCGGAACTCCCTCCGTCGTCAAGTCGCGTGAGGTCCGAGTCGTCGAGGCAGCCGGCAAGACTCGCTTCTTCGATCGACAAACGGGCGAGCCAATCATCCCGCACGGCGAAGAGGGCTACCACGCCTGGAGTCATCTCACGGAACTCAAGTGCGGGCACGATACCGGCCTGCCCTCGCTGCGCAAGGCTTTCAAAGGGACGACTTACGAGCAAGAGGTCGAAGCACTCGCGAAAGCCTTTTGCGACGAGAAGGCCGACCTCCCGGCCTTGAACCGCCAGTACATCGAAATGGTGAACCGCTTCGTCAACGACTACAAGGCCAACGGCAAGTCGGCCTACCTGACGAATATGGAAACGGGCTACTTCCACTTCCCCGAGTTCTTCAAGGAGATCAAGGCGGCGTACGCGAAGTACAAAGAAGGCAAGGCGCCCGACGCCGGCGACTGGCTCGAGGAACTGACGAAGAGCAAGTACACGGAAAACTTCTATCAGAGCTTGGAGAAGATGATACTCGACAAGCCCGAGGCGAATTACTACCTGACGGTCAAGAACGGCGAGGGGCAAGTGCATATTGTCCGCGTCGCCGTCGACACGAACGGGGAAACGAAGAACGTTTTCGTGATGGCCCCGGAGCCGATCGGGAAGAACCTTTCGAAGATGTGGTACAACCACTGGTCGCCGAAGAAGCCGCTGTTGCGGCAGTCGTTCCTGAAGGATTACATCCCGGAAGAGTATTGGGGGTTGCTGGGCCAATGAGAAACGGCATCGCCACGTGTGTCCTAGGTTTCTGGTTGTTGGGTGCCGCACTCATGCCGTCCGGGGTGGCGCGGGCCGAACCGAAGGTCACCGCGAAGGTAGACCGCTCGGAAAAGGGGCGCACGATGAAAGGCAGCGTCGAATTCGACTTCGGCGGCGGACCGATCACCGGAAGCGTCAAGCTCGCGACTCCCACGCACCCGGAGTCTCCGGTACGCGCCATGGACGGCACGCCGCTGAAAGGGAAGTTCGACCTACAGATCACCCTCGACGGGAACTACGATGGGGGTTCATTCGGCGCTGTCCACGGCACCGCGAGGCTCAAGGGCACGTTCACCGACGAAATGGGGCAAGCGTCGGCAATGAGCGCGAAAGGCACATTCACCGGCTCGGTCAGCGGGCCAAACGGCTTCGTTGAAGCCCGCTGTGAGTGGAAGGAAGTAGCGTTCGAGGGCGGCAAGGTGAAGACGCCGCAACCTTTCGCAACACGCACGACCTTCGTCTTCGAGCCAACAGAGGCGATTCCGAAGTTGAACGCGCCACTGCCGTCGAACGGCATCTCCGTTCCCCCGCCAACCCCGAAGGAGGGCGGCACCAAACCAGGGGCCGGGGATAAGCCGGCGGGCGGGTTCCCCGCCTGGGGGTGGGCCGCCGGCGGAGCGGTCCTGTTGCTCGTGGTCGTCGTGGTCCTAGCGCTGGGCCGGCGTGCACGGGGCCGCTGAACCGCTGGAAGTTCGCTATCCGGGCGGGTACTACCTATTGCCGTGCTGATTCGCGTCTTCGCGAGTTCGTCGCCGAACAAAGCGTTGCACCACGACCGGAGCCGCATTCTTGTTTCACACGACACCACGCTGTTGCAGCGGCCCCGGCGTGTGAAATCAAGCGTTCGGCGAATTGAGGCGCGCCGATGCGCAAAGTCAATTGGTCCCTCCGGGCCGACAGGCGCTCGATGCGCTCGACTGGCAACTTGTTCCGAGCGAGCCAGAACGTATCAGGTAAAATTCAAATCGAAAGGGAAGGTCATGAACCACTCTAATGCTTGGACATGTGTCCTCATCGCGGCCCTCTTTACGCCCGGCCTTGGGTTAGGACAAACATTTAGCAAAGATTGGCCCCGCGATGTCATCGGCTTGCTTCGCGAACCGTCGGTTCAAAAAGAAATCAAATTGACAGCGGCTCAACTCAAGGAGTTCAACGCTCTCGTTCAGAAGGAACTCGGAGACGCGAAAATCGATCTGCAACTCGGTGCGAAACAATCGACCGTTGGCGGAAAAGTTCTCGAATCGCTCGAAGCCAAACAGCAAGAGCGATTGGAGCAAATCTTCTGGCAACGGGTGTTTCAAGTCGACGGCCTTCGTGTTTTTTCGGAGCCTTCCATCTTGAAGAAACTGGAGTTCGATGCGGAACAAACTAAATCGCTAAACTCCGCGCTCACTGAATCCCAAACACGCGAGCAGGAATTCACAACAAAATTTAACAAACAGCCAGGCGGCAACGAACAGACATATGATCTGGCGTTATCAAAAATGCGAATGCAAGTCGCCGCGAAATTCCAGTCGCAGTTCACCGCCACGCAGAAGGCGACTTGGAAAGGGATCGTCGGCGCTCCGTTCGCCGGGAAATTCACCAACATGTACTTCCGTCCGACGCGATAGGAGTCTCCGGGTTCTGTCAAGGCGAGAAACGCGTGAGGATTCCGTTCGCGGAGGTTGCCGAGTTCATTACCGGGTGTTGGACGGGGAGTAAGGGCTGACCTCCGAGGGCGAGCATTTGGCCTTGTTGTTGTTGAATCAGCACCCAGAGTGCGGCAAGACCGCCGAACCAACGCATTGCACTTAACCCGGCCGGCATTACGGTTTTTCGCGACATCTCGTTCCTTGCAGCCCTCCCGGCAAGTGAAGGGTGTCGCTCAGCGGCGGAGGCTCGCTGGTGGTGCAGTTCACGGCCAATACAGTCGTGGTCGATGACTCGGACGACGAATTCATCCTCGTCGGGTTCGCGGACGCACAGGACGGCGCGTACCGCGAGGCGCTGCATTTTCAGCGGGGATACGAGTTCGATGAGCAGGACGTGGCACTGGGCATGGACAGCGTCTACGCCGAGCGAAACGATCAGAGCCAAAGCGGGTACGGCGGGGTGGGGCGGGTCGAACTTTATCCGGAGCGCGTGCGGGTGGTCGTCCAGGGTGAAGTGGCAGAGGCGATGGGCTGCACCGAGTTCGTCATCACGTTTGCCTTGTCGGCCGAAGAATTCGTGCGGCTGCGGGAGGGACTCCGGTTGGTCTTCGCGGGGTTCGGGTCGCTGGTCGAGTACCCCGCTTAACCAAGCAATGAAGCGTGACCGCCGCCTCGAACTCTGCGATTCGATTTGAAGTCACTGAAGGCGGCGGCAGCTTATTGCCGTCGTTCGGGGCGGAGGGCGCAACTGACGCGGATTCCTCTCCTCTACCACGGAAAGTCTGAGCCAACTCAGGGGATCCCATGATATTTCACGAGAAGGACGAGTCGGATCTTCCACGCCGATGGGCAAACAAAGGCGCTGCGGTTGGCAGCGTCACGGGTTTTCTTGTTGGTATCGGGCTGACCATCTACCTCTTGGTGGTCTTCCCGGATTTCTTTATGTCGAGGGAAGTCAATGAGCAGGGCGTCAGAGGCCGGAACATCGTTGGAGGTATTCGGTTCGTGATACCCCTTCTCGCTCCGATGATGATTCTTGCCGGAGTGGGGTGGACTATTGGGCTCACAGTCGGCATGACTAAAGGGAGTCCGAAGGACCGCCGCCGGCTGCTGATAAACGTCGTCGCCATCGTGGTCTTCATCCTGGTGATGGCGCTGAACTTGTTCTTCATCATCCCACGAGGTTAATGCCCCACCGCTGATGGCAATGAACCCATCCGCTTGTCGTCAACCTGATGGCTTCCGTTACAGCCGGGCCGAGTGCGAGGCGTAATGGAAGCGATTCCCTCAAGCAGAGGCCAAATTGTCTTATTGCTCAAATTCTTTAGCAGCGTTCCTCCACAGAACGATTTTCTCTTCGTCCTTCGATATATGCGTCGAAGGTGTTAAACCTTAACTAACTTCCTCATGCACCGGGATGGTTCGGCAAACGGTGTGCTCTCGGTGGTCTTGCACTGGCAATATGAAACTCGCCGTGAGCCGATGGTGAGTCGCAGGCCGTATGGCGCACGGGTATCTACATCTCGGTCGAGTGCGGTTGCGAATGGGAGCATGAGCATGGCCTGCAACTCGTGCTGAAGAACGGTCTGAAGGTGAGCAAGCTGGACGGTTACGACGGCCATCTCACATATTCGGATGCCTTCGACGACGAAAGCCTGGAAGACGTGATTTACCCCGAACGGTGACGGTGCCCAGTCCATAACAAAACGAATGAAGCTGACCAGGGCCGCCATCTTGGTTTCGCGCGGTATAAAGGTCTTGCAGGCGGCCCCGGCGATCTCACCTATCCGGCGGCCGCCCTGAGACGTGAAGTTTGAGAGATGCAGCCCCCGCCGACGGCCAGCGACTCGAAACGCGCTGAGCCGAACAACCAGGATCAGGACGCGATTTATGACTGTGCAGTCCGCCCAATCGCTCCCGGGAAGTTTGCGGCTCGAATGGGTGGACTACGCTCGCGGAATAGGTATATTTCTCGTCGTGGTTGGCCACACTCTCAGCGGCGTCATCAACGCTGGCCTGTTAGAACCCTCCGCGACAACTGGCTTCGTGCACGACTGGATTTACGCATTCCACATGCCGCTGTTCTTCTTCTTGTCGGGTCTGTTTGCCGAACGGTCGCTCGGCAAGGGCTCCCGGCGGTTCGTCTCCGATAAACTCCGCACCATCGCCTACCCTTACGTCGTGTGGTCGCTGCTACAGACAAGCGTCCAAATCTTCATGTCCCGTTACACCAACTCTCCGGCAAACTGGGAGACCTTGTTGTCGATCGTCTATGTGGCACCGATGCAGTTCTGGTTTCTGTATGCCCTGTTCCTGTGTTTTCTGTTTTTTCTCTGTTGCTGGCATTTGGCCCTCGGCCGTTGGGGCTTTTTGGGCGTGGTAGCCGCCCTCACGGTTGTTCAAACGCAATTCGGATTAGGTTCCTGGGGAATCATTTATCAGGCCGTCGCGAACCTGCCTTACTTTGCTCTTGGCATCCTCGCTAGCAAATTGGTGCAGAACGCACTGTCCGTCGCGAAGTGGCCATCCGCTTTGGCGGTGACGGCCGCCGGGTATGGGAGCGTCATATTGTTTGTTCGATGCGATGGTTGGGACGATGGCTTTCGACGACTCTTGTCGGCGATCAGTGGGATCGCTGGTACGTTGGCGCTGGCCGCTCTGCTATCACGTTCCCGCCTGCTCGTGTGCGTGCAACGCTGGGGACAAGCGTCGATTCCTATTTTCGTGGCGCACACGTTGGCCTCGGCCGGGTTTCGTATCGCCCTCCAAAGGCTGGCCCACGTCAGCGACCCCGCCATCCATCTCGTCGGGGGTGTGTTGGTGAGCTTGTACGTACCGATCATGCTCGCGGCCATCGCTCGGCGTGCAGGCTTCGATTATCTGTTCGCTTGGCCGGCTCGAACAACGGAGGTGGCAGGACAGAGCAGGGCTACCGCACTATGAAGCCGTTGAGACGGGGAAGAAAACGGGACGACAGTAATAAATGTGCCGTCCTGTTCCCGTCCCCTTTTTTGCGTTGCGAACTTATATTTATGCAATTCGATGGCCAAAATAGTACCAGGCGGCGTGCGCCCTCGCGGGGGCTAGTTGCCATTCGAAGGCGTCTACCCAGTCGCTCCAGTAGATAGGGCCGCAATACGGTTGGCCCTCGCTCCGTGATCGTGCGGAAGAACCAGCCACTCCGGCAGACTGGGGCCGCTGACGGTCTTACGAGTACAATATCAACCATTTGGCGGCCGTTGAGTTATGTCATTCGTTCGGCTTAGAGGCGGTTTTAAGTGATTGACGCAAAAACCACAAATGATACGCCGTTATCGGACCTGATCGCTGCACATACCGCGAATGGCTCGCCTGAAACATGGGCTCGGTTCCTCAATGCCTTTCGAGAGTCTCAGGTCGGCGTGGTCGCCGTAGGCGTCCCTTCAGGTGCGGCGGGTGAGTTCGTCAGCACGGCCGAACGGCCATTCTCAGTTGGTCTGACTCGACATGCCGGAGGTCGCCCAATGGCACTGGCGTTCGCGGACCCGATGGCATTTGCTGCCCGGTTCGGAAGGCCGTTCAACGCCGCACTGGTTGGGCATGCCCTGCTTTCCACAGTCTTACTCAACCCGGAGTGCGACGGCGTGCTGGTCAACAGCGCCTTGGCTGAAGTTTCCGTGGTTATCGACCGGAGTACCGCCGTGTCGTTGGCTCAGGCAAAAAGCGAACCGCCAGCAGCAAAACCGTGGTGGCGATTCTGGTAGCCATGGCGTCGCCGAACAATCCGGTCAAGCTGACCGCCGCCCGCATAGGATATTCGGATGAGCGGCTTCCACCAGAGCGAGCCATCCTTAACACGATTGCACCGCTCGCGACTGGCCACGACCGCGTCTTGGCCCGGGGTGAAGGAGTAGCCGATGCTGATCTCGTCGAACTCCTTCGGGAGCTTGTAGGTGCAGACGA
>JAIOQJ010000238.1 GCA_021413475.1 Planctomycetota bacterium
GCCGCTTGCGGCTTCGCGCTTGCTTTCATGATCGCGAACATTCTCGATACGGAAAGCGAGCGCGAAGCCGCAAGCGGCCCCTTGCATACCCGCTGAAAAGTAACAATATAACTCCCGCGGCAACGATTCTCATTCCTCCCGGATGCATCCACATGGAACGCCGAACCTTCGTTCAATCTTCGATCGCGGCCGTTTGTGCCGTTACGGCCGAGCAGAGTCTAGCGGCTGATGACAAGCCGAAGAGCCCCGAACTGTACGAGCTTCGCACCTACCATCTGAAAGCCGCGAAGCAACCGCTTCTCGACGTTTACCTGAGCAAAGCGTTCATCCCCGCACTCAAGCGTTACGGCATCGGCCCGGTGGGTGTGTTTGTTGATTCGTCGAAGAAGGATACACTCAAAGTCTACGTTCTGATTGTTCACCCATCGCCGGAAGGCGTCGCGACGCTCTCAGCACGGCTGGCAGCCGACGAAGAGCATCAGAAGGCGGCCAAAGACTATCTGGCCGCTCATGCCAGCGAAGCGATCTACACGCGGGTCGAGAGTTCCCTGCTCGCGGCCATCGAAGGGATGCCCAAGCTGAACAAGCCGGACGCCACCAAGCCTCGCCTGATGAACCTGCGCATCTACGAAAGCCACAACGAGCGGGCAGGCAAGAAAAAGATCGAGATGTTCAACAAAGGGGAGATCGACATCTTCAAGAAGACCGGCCTCACTCCGGTTTTCTTCGGCGAAGCCATCCTCGGCAGCGCCATGCCGAATCTCACCTACATGCTGGTCTTCCCGGACGACGCCGGCCGATTGGCGGCCTGGGACAAATTCCGCGCCGACCCGGACTGGAAGAAAATTAGCTCTATTCCCGAGTACGCCAACAAGGAAATCATCTCGAACATCACCAACATCCTGATGAGCCCCACGGCGTATTCGGAGATCTAGGTTAAAGGCATTTGAATCACAACTCGGAAGCCGCAATCGAAGAATTTTAGCCACGGATGAAACACGGATTCAGCACGGATAAGAACAGGAAAGTCGAAGCTCAGGTTTTCATCCGTGTTTGATCCGTGTTCCATCCGTGGCTAAGAACTCTTGGCTAGCGGCTACTAAAAGGACCTCTCCCATGATTCGTATCTTGACCTGCGTCTGCATCGTGGCCGTGTGCCTCATCACTGTTCAACCTCAAGCGGCGCAATCGCCCGCGCCTGACCTCAAACGGCCGATCGAGGCACCCGACACCATCTGGGTCGAAGAGATGACCTGGATGGAAGTGCGCGACGCGATGGCGGCCGGCAAGAAGACCGTACTGATTCCGACGGGAGGGGTCGAACAGAACGGGCCATACCTCGCAACGAACAAGCACGGCTACGTGCTTCGCGCCATGGCGGAGGCGATTGCTCGCAAACTTGGCAACACGCTGATTGCGCCGATCGTACAGTTCGTGCCCGAAGGCGGCATTGAGCCAACCACCGGCCACATGAAGTATCCCGGCACGATCAGTTTGACGGAAGAGACGTACGAGCGGCTCTTGACCGACATTTGTGCCAGTTTCCGCGCCCACGGCTTTGAGCAGATCATCCTAATCGGCGACAGCGGCGGCAATCAGAAGGGCATGAAGGAAGTCGCCAAGAATTTGAATGCCAAGTGGGCCGGCGGGAGGACGCGTGTTCATTTTATCCCCGAGTTTTACGACTATCCGTCCGTGACCAAGTGGCTCGAATCGCAAGGGATCAAGCAGAAACCCGAAGGCCATCACGACGATTTCGCCATCACGGCCATCATGATGACGGTTGACCCCACGGCCGTGCGGATGAAGCAACGCATCGCCGCCGACAAGTTCCGCATCAACGGCATTGAACTGGCCCCCATCGAAAAGACCATCGAATGGGGCAAGAAGATCGTCGAGTTCCGCGCCGAGGCGACGGTGAAGGCGATCCGCAAGGCGATGGCTCCCGCTGAAAAATGAAGATAAAGGCATATCACGAAAACACGAAAGTGCGATCCTGCATCGTTTCGATCTCTGATGTTTTTTTCGTGTTTTCATTCTTTCGTGCTTTCGTGATCTGTATTTCTCTCAATTGACGCAACGCGGCCTCCGGTCGCTTACTAATGGTGAATTCGATGATGCATAAGAGTTTTTTCATTTATCTCTTCCTAATCGGCTTTTGCCTTCTCGCCGATCGGGCTCAGTCGCAAGAGACCAAATCTCCCGGTGCCTTGAGCCCCCGCGAGGAACTCGCGACCTTCCGTACGCTCAAGGGCTTCAAGGTCGAACTCGTTGCCTCGGAGCCCGACGTGGTCGATCCGGTGGCGATGTGCTTCGACGAACGCGGCCGGATGTTCGTCTGCGAAATGGTCGGCTATCCGAACGGTGGCGTGGCCAAGGGCGAAGAGAAACGCGGCCGGGTGCGGATGCTCACCGATGCCGACGGCGATGGAGTCTACGAGAAGTCCGTGATCTTCGCGGATGGGCTGCGCTTCCCCACGGGCGCGTTGCCGTGGAAAGGTGGCCTGATCGTCACCGTCGCCCCCGACATCATTTTCTTGGAAGACACCGACGGCGACGGTAAGGCAGATAAGAAACGGATTCTCTACACCGGCTTCGGGCTCGACAATATCCAACAGATCGTCAATACACCGACCTACGGCTTGGATAATTGGATCTACGCGGTCTGCGGTGCCAGCGGCGGAAGCATCACTTGCCCGGACAAACCCGATGCGGCACCGGTCGTGTTGCGCGGCCGAGGGGTTCGCTTCAAACCCGACATCCCCGGTAGCCTGGAGCCTACTTCCGGCGGCGGTCAATACGGCCTGGCCTACGACGATGTTCAGCACTGGTTCGTGAACACCAACAGCCAGCATCTCCGGCAGATCGTATTGCCCGACCACTATCTGCGGCGCAATCCCTATATGACCGTGCCGGCGGTGAGCCTCGATATCTCCGACCACGGCGCGGCCTGCAAACTTCATCGGCTAAGTCCATTTGAAGGCTGGCGGGTGGAACGAACCACACGGAGGAAGGATGGCCCCGATGCTAAGCGTTTCGCGCCCAACGAACTCGTCCCCGGCGGCTTTGTGACGTCCGCGTGCAGTCCGATTTTTTACACGGCCAACCTGTTCACCCAAGATTTTTTGAACAACACCTTCATCTGCGACCCCGCGAACAACCTGATTCACCGAGATATTCTCGAAGTGAAAGGAAGCGTCTTCAGTGCCGCGCGGGCCGATGCCGACTGCGAGTTCCTGGCCTCGACCGATAACTGGTTCCGTCCCGTGAGCCTGACCGTCGGACCGGAAGGGGCCATCTACGTTCTCGATTTTTACCGCGAAGCGATCGAAACGCCGTTGTCGCTGCCGGATGACATCAAGGCGAAGTTGAATCTGGAAAGCCGGAGTAAAGGCCGCATTTGGCGGATCGTGCCCGAAGGCTACAAGCACAAGCCGTTCGTGGGACTCGATCAGGCAACCAGCGATTGGCCAAATGAAAGAGAGACCGCTTTCACCTGCCGGCCTGATTCACAAGTTGTGGGTGATGAATAGCGTTGATACGATCACGCCCCAACTGCTGCTCGTGACTTTGTGGCAGGACTCACCCGAGGTTCGCGAAACGGGACTTCGGTTGGCGGAAACTCACTGCGGCAACTCGGAAGTGCTTCGCAATGCGATTCTTCGTCTAGTCAACGATCGGCATCCTCAGGTCCGATTCCAAGCCGCCCTGTCTCTGGGTGCTATTCCCGCCGATGAGGCAGGCCCGGGTTTGGTCAAATTGCTCGAGCGCGACGATGCGGACATCTGGCTGCAAACAGCCGTGCTCAGTTCAGCCACGAATGCCGCCCCCGCAATGCTCGAAGCGATCCTGGTCAGCACGAAATTGCCGCCGGAGAAAGCGAATCCGCTGATCCTACGCCTCGCGGCCATGATCGGTGCCCAGGGCAAGGACGAGGCGATCGCGCGAGTGCTGAAACTCCTTGGCAAAAAGTCGGCGGATGCCGGTTTGCCAGCCACCCTTCTGGAAGGCCTCGGCCAGGGAATGCAAAATTCCACCCGGCCGTTGAGCAAACTCTGGGATGCACCTCCCGCCGCGTTGAAGGAGGCCGTCGAACTCGCGTTGGCGACGTTCCGCTCCTCGGCCGAGATTGCCAAGAACGACAAACAATCCCTGCCAAACCGACTCGCGGCCTTGCGTTTGTTGGCTCACGCCCCGGCCAAGCTCTCGGTCGAAGCGTTGAGCGAATTACTCGTGCCCCAGCAACCGCTGGAATTACAGAGCGCGGCCGTGCGTACCCTGTCGCTCCGCAATGAAGCGGAGATCGCTCCGATGCTTCTGACGGCCTGGACTCAGGCCGGCCCTTCGCTCCGCGGCGACCTGCTGGAAGCGATCTTCGCCCGGCCCGATCGGATCGCCAAATTGCTCGATGCCCTGGAGAGCAAGAAAGTGGCCGCCGCCCAGATCGAGACGGCACGCATTCAATTTCTGAAGAGCCATCCCAACCTCACCCTTCGCAAACGGGCGACCACGCTCCTCGCGGGCCTGGGCGACAGTGACCGCAAGAAGATCGTTGATTCGTTCAAGGACGCCCTTGATCTGAAACCGGATTTGATTCGCGGCAAAATGCTCTTCGCGAAGAATTGTGCCGTCTGCCATCGGCTCGAAAACGTCGGGCAAGAAGTCGGGGCCAACTTGATGGCCGCCCTGCGGACCAAGACCAAGGAAGCCCTGCTCATCGACATTCTCGACCCGAGCCGGGAGGTCGATACCCGATACGTCACCTATCGCGCCACCACGCTAAACGGCCAAACCTTCACCGGCATCCTCGCTGTGGAAACGCCGTCGAGCATCACGCTGCGTCGAGCCGAGAAGGCCGAGGACACCATTCTGCGCAATCAGATCGATGAAATCGTAGCCACCACTAAATCGCTGATGCCGGAGGAATTTGAGAAACAATTGATGAAGCAAGACGTGGCCGATTTGATCGCGTATTTGATGAGTATGGTGAAGTAGAGTTGGAGCGGATCCCAGAGGTTCGCAAATCCTCACCT
>JAIOQJ010000239.1 GCA_021413475.1 Planctomycetota bacterium
CCGTTCCCGGAACCTGAGCCATCGTTCGTTCTCCGTGAGTCCTTCGATCGGAAACCACACAGAGTACGATGTATGATCAACAAGCCCGAGGCGCAAGTCGTCCTCAATTACCAGGCTTATCCAGAGTTCGCGCTGGCCCTGGCGACATAGGCGGGTTAGCACGGCTGTACTAACTCTGGCTGTTATTATTCGAATCGGAGGGGCCATCAGGCGGTTCGGCGTCTGGACTGACACAGATAAACTTACTACAGAAGCTCGCCAGAAGCTCCACGCGCGTCCTCATCTTAGCGGGCAACCGCACCCGCACCATGCCCTCATAGTCTCGGGCTACGGCGAACGGGAGATGTGTATCCGCGAACTCGTACTCGAACCACCTATCCGCCGCACGATCGGTATCTCCCAAACCCTTGGACAAGGCCAAGAAATCATCGCCTTCAAGCCAGAAGCCGAACGACTTACAGACTGTCGCCACGAACGGGTTGAGATTAACCTCGGACAGAAGCACTTCCACGACATCGGACGGTTTCTTCAGATTGCGAGAGGCGGCAAGGCTAACCCAGTCCGGCTCATGATGATCCCGCGTTGGTAAACCCACCTCCACCACACCGAGCTCGCGTAACCGGTTTTCCAGCCACGGGTCGCTCAAGTTGTTCGGATGGCACGGGTCGCCCGATCTTGAATAGATCAACAGGCCGCGCTCAGTCACCTCGATGTAGTCATCCCGTTCCATGCTAACCTTGAGTCGCCCGGGTCCGTTCTCGGAAAATGATCGTCCCCGCATATCGTCATGAATGTTCATCAGGTTGTAGGGACCCTCGAAGCAGTGCCAGTGGCCACTCGGCTCACCGCGCAGTTCGGGTAGTCGGACCTCGATCTCAAGATAAATCTGTTCCGGGTAGTTCCTGAGGCACGCGTAGAAAACCGAATCGAGCACCTCAGGCGAGTTGATCCAAAACACCCATCGGGTCACCCCACGACTCGACACGTCCCGGACGAAGAATCCGGCCGGACCGTCGAACGATCGGTGGGGCACGACATCCATAGGCATTACAAACTCCGGGGCCGAAAGAATCCATGCAAGCCATGGTGGCGCGGTAATGTGAAAGTTGCCACACATCCCATCACCGGTCGCCCCACCGAGCTTGCCATGAAGACGATGAAGAAGTACGCCGCTGTCGATTGCATTTGGGCCACCAATCTCGGCGAATACAAAGCATTGCCTGCACTTATCCGACGGCGATGCTGACGACGACGACGTGCGACACGGATAGGCCCAACGACTTTCGGGCGGCGATCTGAGACAAAGTCGCCGTCCTCCAACAGGCGAGCCGGGTCGCGTGAGCGCCCGGAGGGATTTTGAGCGACAGAGGCCTCCGGCCCCTCACGGGAGCCATCTCGCCCGGGAGAAACCGTTTGCCGAACCATCCCGTAGCATGGGGAGGCTAGTCGAGTTTAGCACCTTCGCCCGAAAAGCCGAAAGACGTTCAAAAAAATCGTTTCCGTGGGAAGAGAACTGTTAAACGATTAAAGGCCATGAGACGATTCGGCGATGCCCGCGACAAGTTCCGCGTTGTGGGCCAACTCGTCCGCGATCGCCTCCTGGTCGTCGCGGGCTTTGCCTACGTTTCACTTCCTCTGCGGTTCCTCGATGCGAATGTAGTGAATCCGGCAGTCCCCGTCCGACTCCGACTTGGGTTGGTGGTATCCCACCGTGATCCCCTGCGATAGATAAGCATCGTAAAGTGCTGCGTCCCGCTGAGGGAAGGAACTGGCACGCTCAAAATACGGCGACTCGGGCTTCCCCAACTTCTTGTGTACGTCGGCCCGCTTGTCGCTCCAGCTGAGTTTCCCCGGGAGCTCACCTTCGTAGTCGGCCCATTTATTTTCCTCGCCATTTGGCCCCTTGAACGAGTACAATTGCGAGCGCAATTCAATACTTTTCAGCTTGCCCTTCGCGTAGAAGTGGAGGTAGACGCCCTTCGTCGACCAGCTGTAAATGATGTAGCGCTCGGGGTCGCTCGCCTTCAGGGACGGAGGCCCCAACCGCTCCCGAAATTCTGTCACCTCTTTGCTGTCTTCTTGCTTGCCGAGTAAACCTCTCAACGCCGGATCGACAAGGTCTACCTTTGCTGGATCGACGAGGTCTGCCTTTCCTGTGCCCGTTGACGAAGGCTTATTCTGCTCGGACTCCTTCGAGCCGGAACACCCAACGAGCGCTAACAGCGCGAGCGCTAATCCCGCGACTTCCCAGCGACAGTAAAACCACCTCATAACTTGTTCTCCGCAGTTGGGGGAAATGAAATAGGGGAACGGGTAATCGGTCACGATCCGAACAGCAATGACGGAACGTGTTGTTTGTTGAGATGGGCGTCGACGGCATTGATGAGCCATTGGAAGGTGTTTTGCGACTGTCGTCGGCAGGTCTCGATGACGGTTAATAGGCGTTCGACGAAGCGGCTGCCCGACGCTGATTGCGTGCCGAACGAGAGTTTTCGCCAAATTACTGCGTGACGCAACGCTTGCTCAGCCGCGTTGTTGGTTGGCTGGATACCTTCGATGTCGACGAACGTCCACAAGTTTTTCTTGTGTTCAACGAGTTCCTTGCAAAAGCCATACGTGTGTTCGTTGAATTGGCCGCGCAGCAGCAAGGCGTCGATCCGTTGGCGGATCGGTTGCATCTGGCGGCGAAATGTCGTCCACGAAATCGTGCCGTCGCGAACTTTCTTCCAAAGGGCGAAAAGCTCCTTGGTGGGCTTCATGAGGTCGTGGCCGAGGCGTTTCGCGGTGTGGCAAGGGCTATCAATGAGAGCTTGGAAGTCTCGTTTCAAATGCGCCCAACACCATTGCAGGCGGCCGAATTGCCAATACATGCGTGCTCGGTCGCAATGAATGATCCCGTTGAAGTTGTCGCTCAATAATTCTTTGAGCACGTCGGCGGCCCGGCTCGTGCGACTGGCGAAGAAGGTGAACGACGTGGCGACAACCGTCCAGACCCACGCTTTGTCCTGGCCTTGTTTGGTCGGCGACTCATCAATGTGCGGCGAGGCTTCCTCGGCCAACTTCGCGGCGAGTTCGTCGTAAGCGGGCTTCACGGCCTCGGCCGCACGGTTCTGCAACAGAACCATCCAGCCGGCACTGGCAGGCTGGTTGAGAATCATACTGAGGAACTGAGCGGCTCGGCGCTTCGACTGGCGAAAGCAAGCCATCAAGAGTGCCGAGAAGGCGATGAGGCGAGGCCCTGCCTGACCAGTCGGCACGCCCTGGGGTAACTCGCCGCAGGTCGAGCAACCGCAGGAGCAAACAAGCCGGTGCTGCTGATATTCGGTGACGTTCGGCTTGATTTCCGGAAGTTCCCAAACTTGATGGCGGAGCGGTTCCGCATCGGATCCGCTCAACGCTCGACCACAACGCCGGCATTCGGTTGCCGGCGTCGCGGTGTGCCGATCATCGTTACGGCGTCGGATGGCGATCGGCACTATTGGACCGTGGCTGTCATCAACGCGGTTGGGGAAAGTCACCAGAGTAACTCGATATTCTGGTCGACTTTGCCGCCGCCGCCCACGGGACTGTCTGCAATTGCGACGAGTTCGAGCAGTATCGACGTCAGCTACACGCCGACAACTTCCCCACACGCAGGGACGTCCTCGGGCTGGAGGTATGGAACGACGAACCCGCCGACGTTGGACGATCCACTCGGCTCGATTTCGAGTCCAAAGACGTTCTCCGGCCTGGTCCACAACACGACGTACTACTTCATGGCAAATGCGAACGATTTGTGCATTCAGCACGGCGACTACTCGGGCGTGGTATCGGCAACAACTCAGGACATCGTTCCCGCGGCCCCAGTGCTCGACTCGATCGACACCGGCAATCCGAACCTGACGTTCCATTTTCACGCCGGTGTCGGCGGCGGCTCGGCCCCTGGTAGCCACACGCTCTACAGGAATGGAAACAACGTTGGCTCGATCATGGACGGCGGACAGTACACGCCGCCCGACTCCGACGCAGCATCGTACACGGTCACGGGGACCAATGGGGCCGGCGAGAGTTCGCCGAGCAACGCGGTCAGCGGCCAGATTGTCTTGGCCGCGCCGAGCCCCATGTTGACGGCCTTGTCGCAGACCCAGCTGCTGTTGGATTTCGACACGCCGGCTACCGGGACGATTGAAGCATTGTTCGACGGCAGCAACCCGCCGGTCACCAGCATCGGCAGTGTGGCCGACAACCAGGTCCTCTCGGGAATCCCGATCGGAGCCACCAGGTACATCAAGCTCCGGACTGTGAACAGCCTCGGCCAGTCGGCAGGTTACGGCGCGGCCGTGGGCGGGGCCACGGACAGCGACATCACGATCTCCTGTCCGCCGCTAACTGATGGCGTGGGCAATGTCGCGTTCTCTCCCGTGTCCGTGAGCGGTGGGAGTGGAATCTACAGCGGGACTTGCACAATTGATCCGGGGAATGGACTGGGGCTCTTCATTGATGATTTTCCTGATGGTCGGCATGGTGGCGTGCGCCCAAAGCGGGCCCTCGACCGTGGCCGGGCGATCGTACCAGAGTGAAGAGCTTGCGTGCGATCTGCCGGGCACGGAGCACATGCGGAACATTGGCTCGAAGCTCGATGGCTATGGGATGTGCGTTTTTACCTCGGTCGAGCACGCGGCCCGCTGGCACGGCCTCGAACAGTTCCGCGGCTTTCGCGACTGGTGCGCGGAGCGCTACCCCGGCGGCGGCGATCCGGACAAACTCGACCAACTTCTGGCGGCCTACTGCAAAGCCAAGGGAATCGTTTGCCCGCCCTACATCCAGTACGAAGGGCCGGACGTTCGGCCAATCTTGGAACTCTGCGACAAGACCGGCCGAATGGCCTGCATCACCTACGGGCAGTCACCGCGGTATATCGGCCCGCGCAGCCCGACGGGAACGATCGCCCACATGACCAACTGCCCGAAGTTCTCGGGTCAACTCGCGGTCTGCCTCGACAACAACTTCCCGGGTGAGGCTTCTTACGAATGGATGCCGCTCGCCGAGATGGAACGAAGGATCAAGCATCCTCGTGCCAAAAACGGCTGGGTGTTTGTCTGGCTGGCTCCGTCCCCGCCGCCCGTGCCGCGGAAGTGATTACTCATGGAAATCGCTCCATAACAGGAGGTTCAACAATGAAGCGTCTGCTCAAGCTCGTTCTCTTTCTGGCGATCCTGTTCATCGGCTTGATGCCGGGATTCGTCGCCGCGCAGTGTCAGGGCAACCAGTGCCAGTTTCCGCCCTCGGGCAAGTATGTGCCTTCCTTTCCGCAGCCCACCTTCACGCCGGTCGATTCGACGTTCCAACCGAATCACCTTGGCGGCGTCCTTGCTGGCCCGCAAGGGGTGGTATCGGCATCTCCCGGTATGACCTGGTCGGATGGCTTTTACCGCCATGAGTCGGGCCGGGTTGAGCAATGGAAGGGCGGGAAACTGATCGCCCACGCGAAGCCCGATTCGCCCGGTTGGGCCGCACTGGTGAAGGCGATGAGCATCACCGCCAAGGAATCGTTCGGTCTGTTGCCGCCCGAGCCGCCGAAGAAATTCTCGCTCGGTCGGCCAAATGCCTGTGTCTGCAAGGGTGAATGCTGCTGCCTCGATTGCCCGCGTGAATGCACGGCGTTCGTGGCGTTCGCTCCCGAGATTGACGAGCCGGCCAATTATGGGATGAAATGGAAGCCGGATGGCGACGAAAAGCACACGCTGAACGGCCGCATGG
>JAIOQJ010000240.1 GCA_021413475.1 Planctomycetota bacterium
CGTGGCGGTTCCTTTTCGGTGAGGATCAGATTGCTGTCAGGGTCTGTGGCGAGCCCGACCGGCACCGGCACATCGCAGAGCGTCTCGAACCTGTCCGGCGAGATGAACGTGACGAGTCGCTTTCCGCCGCGGTCGGCGATGACGAGCCGGTCCCTCCACCACGCCATGCCCGCCGCGGTCAACTTCGGGCTACCCTCGACGACTTCCGCCGTGTACACGCCGCGCGGAGCGGCCTCCGGGTCTGTCCCGACCGCCGGCCCGGCAATGGCGATGATGGCAACGACCATAGGAAGCAAGCGGAGCATGACAACGGACCATCAAGGAAGAGGCGAGCCTACCAACTGAACCCCGCCGGTGGTAGCGCCCAGACAGGTGCGAGTGTCTGACGGCCGTGCCGGGTGGGGTTCATGGAGGGCGAGTGATCGCCCCTCCTGCTGTTTTGCAAGGACTCACATGACATACTCTTTCCGACTCGTTTTGGTGGGCGTGTACCTTGCGCTCCCGCCCCTCGCGCCGGCGGCGGATTCGTCTTGGCCGGCTGATTTGAAGGACTGGAACAAGCCCGCAGCCGGTGAACATCCGCGACTCCTGTTCCGCAAGTCCGATTTGCCGGAAATCAAGAAGCGGGCCGACACGCCCGAGGGCCAGGCCATCCTCAAGCGGCTGCGTTTTCTGCTCGACGGCAAGAACGGGGACACCCTCCTGCCGCCAGGGCAGCCGGAACACACGGTCGGAGCGTTTACCCTTGGCCACGCCGCCGGGTACGGCCTGCTCTATCAAGTTACCGGCGAGAAGAAGTACGCAGACCTCGGACTCCAGTGCTTCGATCGCATGCTCAAGGGCGAGGCGGACCGCGACGCCCGCTATTCGTTCACCAACCCCAACGGCGAGCTACGCGCCGGCTCGTCGTGGGCGGTCGCCGCGCTCGGCTACGACCTGTGCTACGACGGCTTGGGTGAGGCCGACCGCAAGCGGATCGCGAAGGCCTTCCTCGATGTTAAAGCGAGCCAGGGCTTCAACCTGGAGAAGGTGGTCGCAAGCCGAAGTACCGTCCGGCGAAGAACCACACCGGCGGGATCATGTGTGGGGCGGTCGCGGCGGCCGCCCTCGCGGGAGATCACGGCACCGAGGGCGCGAAGATCTGGGAGGAGTGGCTGCCGGACGCGTACAGGAACACGCTCGCGATGCTCACCGAGGGGTTCGGCGACCACGGTTGGTACGCGGAGAGCCAGGGGCCTAGCCATGTCTCCTCGGATACCGGCTTCCAGATCTGGCTGGCTTCCGCCCGCGTCGCCTGCGGGAAGGACTTCATTACCGCGCGTCCCAACGCGCAGTACATCGCCCTGCGATGGGTCATGGAGATCATCCCGCAGGAGGGCCGGCCGCAGTACCCCCTGCGCATGGCTGCGGGCCCCAGCTACGGCACGCACGAGTTCACCCGGTCCGGCGACTGGTCGCACGGCGGGCAGTTCGCCCAGGGGTTCGGCATCGTCGAGGACAAGTACAAGCCGGCGATGCTGTGGGTGTACCAGAACTTCGTGGAACCCGCGGAGCAGGGGTTGACTTCTAAAGAAGCCTGGGTGAACGAGAAAGGCTTCCTGGGCAAGGCCGAGAAGAGCTACGACGCGCTCACCTCCCCCTGGAAGGCGGTGCTGGCGTTCGTGAACTGGCCGATCGGGGTGGAACCGAAGAACCCGGCCGGCATCCTGCCGCAGGCGATCGAGGATCGCGTCCACGGGTACTACTGCCTCCGTAACCGTTGGAAAGATGCCGACGACATCGTCGTCACTGCCCTGCTCGGCTACGGCCCGAAGGATGCATACAAGCCGAAGTTCGGTCCGCTGGTCGTGTGGGGGCTCGGCGGGCGGTATGAGTTCGGCAACCTCACGTCACCGAAGCCGGCCGACTTTTTCCCTGGCAAGGGCGGGTCGGGCGTGATCGCCGCCGGTGAGAAGCACCTCGCGGTGGACTTTTCGGGTGCTTCCGGCGCGCCGCTTCTGCTCGTGGGCGTCGGCATCGGTGAGGGCAAGTCGGACTCCACGGCACAGTTCACGAACGCGAACGTCGGCGGGCGGACCTTTACTGTACTGACGCTGTCGAAGGACAAGCATCCGGAGGTGAAGGCCGACGGCAACAAGGTTGCCGTCGGTGGGCAAACGGTGACATTCGACGGCATGAGGATCACGTTCGCGAAATGAATCGGCTCTCCGGTCTGCGCCTGCCGCGGCCGGGGTTCAGTATTTGACACTCCCCGCGGAGCCTCCCTACCATGACCCGCCTGCTTGCAGCTTTCGTGATTCTCTTCGCGCCCCAATTCGCAGCCGCCGACTCCCCGAAGGGGCCGGCCTTCGAGGCCGACGTGCTGCCAATCCTCAACGCGCACTGCCTGCAGTGCCACGGCGGGGTCCACCAGAAGAACGGCCTCGACCTACGCACCCTGCCGACCGTCTTGAAGGGAGGCAAGAGCGGCGCGGCCGTGGTGCCTGGGAAGCCGGACGAGAGCCTCTTGTGGCAGAAAATCGCCAAGGACGAGATGCCGAAAACCGACAACAAAGTTTTGCACGCCAACAAAAAGATCATCCGCGAGTGGATTGCCGCTGGCGCGATGGGGGCGCAGAAGAACCCCGAAGCTGCGGTCTCGCGGCCGGCGCGGAAAAGCGCAGAGGTCGCCAAGCTCATCGACCGCGAGATAAACGCAAGGCTTGCCGCTGTGAAGGTGCCTGCTTCGCCGAAGGCGGAGGACGCGGAGTTTTTACGTCGGGTGTATCTCGACATCACGGGCAAGCCGCCCGTGTCGGAAAGGACCTTGGCATTCCTCGACGATGCCGATCCGCGAAAACGTGAAAAACTGATTGATTCGCTCCTGGACTCGCCGGAGTTCGGCAACCACTTCGCCGAGCGCTGGGTGAACGTCTTTCGGCAGATGGCGGTGATCCAGAAAGAATGGGAACCACAACCGTTTCAGATGTGGATGGCGGAGCCATTCAACGATGGTAGAGGATGGGACAAGATCGTGCAGGAGATGCTGGCGGTCTCCGGCCTGTTCGCGGATCACCCGCAAGCCGCGTTCTATTACTACAACGCCGACATGCAGGGGAAGTTCGAGCCGAAGATCGTGACCGGCAACGTGTCTCAGGTCTTTCTCGGCGTGCAGTTGCAATGCGCGGAGTGCCACGATCACCCGTTCAGCGACTACAAGCAGAGTGACTTCTGGGGCATGGCGGCGTTCTTCTCCCTCACGTCGACTCCGAACAACCCGCCCAACACGCGGGGTGTCAAGGATAACCTTCCGAAGACGCCGCCGAAGACCGGTACCCGCGTCGTGATTTCAATTCCGCAAGGCGAGGCCCGCAACGCCGGGACCAAGGTGCGGGCCAAGTTCCTCGGCGGCGAGGAACCGACCCTCGATCCCACCGTCTCGTTCCGTCCGGCTTTCGCGAACTGGCTGACCTCGCGCGAGAACCGCCAGTTCGCGAAGGCAAGCGTGAATCGCTTGTGGGCGCAATTCCTGGGTCGCGGCTTCGTCCATCCATTGAACGATTTCGGCGATCACAACACGCCTTCGCATCCCCAGTTGCTGGACGCGCTGGCCGAGGAATTGGCAGTGTCGAACTACGACATCAAACACATGATCCGCTGCATTTGCCAAAGCGACGCCTATCAACGCTCCAGCAAGACAACATCGGGGAACGAAGGGGCCGAGGCGGAATCGTTGTTCGCGCGAATGACGACTAAGGTGCTTCCGCCCGAAGAACTTTACGACGCGTTGTGCATCGCGATGGAGCTTTCCGAGATCGGCCCGGTCGCGGACCTGAAGAAGAAGCCGAACCCGAAAGCGCCGCCTCCGCCAAGTCCGCGTTCGGTGTTCGTGTCGGCTTTTCGCAACCCTGGCGAGGTCGACGAACTGACGGAAATCAAGCTGGGTGTGCCGCATGTGCTCAAGTTGATGAATGAGAGTGTCTATAACTCGGGCGGCAAAACGGTCGAGCGAATCATGGCGACCGCAAAGACGCCCGAAGAGGTGATCGACGGCCTGTTCATCGCCATCCTCGCCCGGCACGCCACCCCCGCGGAACAGAAGCGATTCGCGGAGTTCACCGCCACACAGTCCTCGCCCCGGGCCGGCTATAATCGCGTGGTTTGGATCCTCCTGAATAGTACCGCTTTTACACTCAACCGCTGATTTCTCCCGAAGGGAACCGCCAATGTCGCTAGTGAACTGGCCATCGCGAAGGAATCTTCCGCGGCGCGACCTGCTGAAACTCTCGGCCGCGGGCGTGATGAGCACCTCGTCCACGGGCTGGCTGCTGCCTCGCCTGGCCTACGCGAACGAGAAGAAAGCGGTTCGGCCGCGAGCGTGCATCATGCTGCACATGCAGGGCGGCATGAGCCAGCACCACACCTTCACGGTCCCCGAATACAAGGCCCAGAATCAGCAGATCCAGACGGCCGTCGCCGGGGTTCTGTTTTGCGAGCATTTTCCCCGGCTCGCCGCCCGCATGGGCGACATTTGCCTGATTCGCGGCATGAGCACCGGCAACACCGTCCACGAACGCGCTCGTTCCCCAACTTTGTCGCCATTCACGGTGGTTCGGACGGAGACGGCGCGGGTGCCGCTCATCGTTCCGTGCCCGGCTACCTGGGACCGAAACATGCTCCGGTCCCGGTGAACGACCCGTCCAAGGGACTGGAGAATCTGCGGGCCGCGGTCGAGGCGCGTGAATTCGAAAGCGGCGCGCGATTGCTCGATGAATTCGAGACTGGCCTGCAGACGGGCCGTTCCTCCACGGCAGCGGCCGCCCATCAAGCGAACATCCGCCGGGCGATACAGTTGATGAATTCCAGCAAGATGCAGGCATTCGACATCGAACGCGAGCCGCAGGCCATCCGCAATGGCTACGGAAACTCCCAGTTTGGCAAGTCGCTCCTGCTCGCTCGTCGCCTAGTCGAAGCGGGTACTCCCTTCGTCGAAGTGACTCTGGCGGGCTGGGACGACCACGGCGGGGCTCTCAAAAATGTCGCGCGACGGGCCGCCTACATGGACCCGGCCATCGCCTTCCTGATCGAAGATCTCAAGCAGCGAGGGCTTTTCGACAGCACGCTCATCGTCCTCATGAGCGAGTTTGGCCGGACTCCGCAACTCGCCGACAGCGGCTACAATCAGACGCTCGGCGCCGGCCATTACGCGAATGCCTGGACCACCTTCATGGCGGGGTGCGGCATCAAAGGCGGCACCGTCATCGGCAAGGTCGATGCCAAGGGCGGCACCGTCACGGACCGCCCCGTCAACGTTCAGGACTTTCTGGCCACCATGTGCCATGCCCTGAAAATCGACTACCAGAAGGAATATCTCGGCCGCGACGGCCGACCCATGACCTTCCTGACGAAGTCGGCCAAGCCGGTGCAGGAAGCGTTGCTGTGACGTTTCCCTCGAACTTCGGGCAGGCCCGCGCGATCGATCTGGCCCCTTGAGGGGTCGGATGTTTCGAGAATCAGAAAAGCTCAAACGGAAATGATTCTGTTGAGAGAAAGTGACGCGGGCGCCACGGGCCTTTTGAGGTTGTGTCTCCACCCGCAGACCGCAGAGAGGAAATTCCGATGCGTCCTGGCTTGCTCACAATGGTGTTGATGGGGTTGGTAATGATTGCGGGTACGGCCAGCGCCGGGCATACGCGGGCGGCCTATGTCGATGGCTGCCAATCGGTCGATGGCCGGTTCGTCGTCACCGCGAGATACGTACCATCCGAGTCGAAGGCAAAGAGTTACGGCGAATGGGAATTCACCTGGAAAGACACCAAACTCGACAAGACGTTGACGGGCAAGCTCCAGGGCATCATGGGCGTGGGGCACTTCGATGTCACCTACGCCCATATTTTCGTCGCCCCCGACGGCGAAACGTTTGCGGTGTGGAACGGCGGCAGCTTCGCGAGCCCGGCGCCGAATGGAGAAGCCAAGGATGACCTCAGGAAGCTCGCTGATCATTCCGCTTTCGCGGATCGGCTCATCGTCTATCGCAAAAATGGCGAAATCGTGAAGCGCGTTGGCCTGAAAGACATCCTGCTCCCTAAGGAATGGGTCTACGTCTACTGGGTACACGGAAACCTCTACTGGTCGATCGAGTATCCCGATGCGGTGAAGAACGGCGGCGAAGCCCCTCGCGCCGGCATGCGTTACTTCCGCGTCAGCCCCGATTACACCGTTCTGGAAGTGACGGTCGGCGCCTGTGGCGACGCCCGCCACAAACTCAAGGACATGGAGGACGCGGTCCTGAATCATCACCGAATCGTCCGCTTCGATCTGACGACGGGCCAGGTGATCGATCCACAGGCCAAGCCGGCCGATGAGTCGAAGGTCCCCGTGCGCCCCTTCGCGGGGAACCTCATCACTCGCGCCGAGAGTCAATACTACCTGCCGGCGCTCGACCCGATCCGCGAGGCCGGCAAGGTCGATGAGTCACTCAAGCGAGACAAGAAGTGATGCGTACGTGTCCGTGATTGTCGGGTCGCCTAAGCCATTGGCAGTCGTCGCGCCGCGATTCTCCTACCAGAGAAGCTCAGATGAAGAATTGGAAACATCGTCTGACGATCGCAGTGATCAGCACTCTGTGGTGGGTGTATGCGCTACCGGCAGCCGAACCTGTGCCCAAGGAGGTGCATCCATTTCTCCGCAATCACTGCGCCGATTGTCACGCCAGCGGCGTTGCGAAGGGCGGCTTCAGTGTGGAATCGCTGCTGGGTCAGCCTCGCCCAAGCACCAATTTCCAAGACGTCCGCGCGTACGAAGCAATCTACCGCCAGATCTCCAAGGGTACGATGCCGCCTAGGCAGGCAGAGCAACCGCCGCCGGACGAACGCCGTTCTGTCATGGCGACTCTCAAGACATTCCTCGACAACGTGATCGACGACCGGGGAGCTCGCTATGCAGGCCCCTTTGCCCGGCGGTTGAATCGTGAGGAGCTTCAAAACGACCTGTTCGATACCCTGGGAATCGATCGCACCATTTATAACCTGCCGCCTTTCGCCGACTTGTTGCCCGACGAAGGTCGCACCGACGGATTTGATACCGTCGGCATCGGCCTCGGTCAGTCCGCGCTGTTGCTCGGACAATATCAACAAACCGTCGATCGCTACCTCACCTTGATAACGGACAACTACTCGCTACAGCGCTGGCGAATCAAGTTTGGCCATCGCTATACCGACAAGCAGCACTCTTTCTACGAGGTACTTGGCCACCGCTACTTTGTCCATTCCCAACGTGTGAATGAGGCCAAGGGGGAGAAACTGCCGCCGCCGCATTTGGACGGGTCGGTGCCGGTGTTCGACTTGACTTGGCAACTCTCGGGCCGCGCCGAACCACCCCAGCGAAGCGAAGCTGAAGTCGAAGCCGCCGTCGGGACCTTTTTCTCGAATGCTATCGACAAGGCCAAAGACAAACGAGGGCATCTGGAGCTTGAGCGATCCGGCGGGTTACCACTCATTGACAAGGACAGCCTGACGATCTCGAACCGCATCGGCATGGTGATGCGTGCCTCGCCGCTTTCGGTCGCTGCTACTGGCCGGTACAAGCTGCGGATGCGCTGCCGCCTTCGCTTCACGGAGGGGGTCGAACCCACGGTCGTCTACGCCCGGTACTTCAACCGCAGCCATCACTTTATTGGACGCTTCGAACAGCGGGACCTCGTTGATGAGGCGACTTACCGTTTCGATGAGGATGCCCCGCGACCTTGTTTCGAGAATCCCGATCGATCGATCAAGATGAAGCCTGGCGAATGGATGGTTCTCGAATTCGATGACTTCCGTTCGACGGCGGAGGTCTACGATGCAACGAGGTCTGGGTTGACCTTCGATTTCCGCTTCGAGAGTTCGGCGCGACCCAAGACACGTCAGGTCCCACGAGAGATGCCCGCCAAGAACGGCGTGGCTGCAGTCCTTCCGACACGCGAGGAAATCGAAGCCCATTATCCTTTTCTGGTGGAAGTCGACTACTTGGAAGTCGAAGGGCCATATCCACTGGTCAACAACCATTCCGCTTTGATTCCGAGTCGTCTCGCTGACGGCATGGAGGCCCGAGCGACCGCCCGAGACTGCCTCGCCCGATTCCTGCCGCGTTTGTATCGCGGGCCGCTTGATGAGAGCGACCTCGATTTGCTTTTGGGCATTTTCGACCGCAACTTTAATCGGACGAAAGACTTCAGCGGCTCCATTCGTGCCGCGCTCTGCGCCGCGTACCTCTCGCCGAAGCATCTGTTCGTCTCGAATGTTGCTGCCGAGCGGAAGCCGGGAACGCCGCTGACGGCCCACGAACTCGCAACCCGCCTGAGCTTGTTCCTCTGGTCTTCGACGCCCGACGCGGAGTTGCGCTCCGCGGCCGAACGAGGCAAGCTGACTGATTCCGCAGTCCTCAAACAACAAGCGAAACGTCTCCTCGATCATCCGTACGCATCGGAGCTTGCCGCCAACTTCGCGTCGCAGTGGTTGCACTTGTACAACATCGGCCTGAACGACCCTGATCCCGAGCTTTACAGCTACGACAAGCAGCTCGAACAGGCGATGGTCAACGAGACCCTGCGGTTCTTTCACGAGATACTGCGCACAGAAGGCAGTGTCAGACTGTTCCTCGACAGCGATTGGATCTTGATCAATGATCGGCTGGCCGAATTGTACAAATTCAAATTCACAGGTGGTGAAGAGCGTCGTAAGTTCTCTTCCTGGCGCAAGGTGCCGGTCGCTGCAATTCCCAAACACGCCGGGCTACGTGGAGGATTGCTCGGACAGGCAAGCATCCTCAAGCTGACATCGGGCAGCATCCGCCCGTCGATTGTCAGCCGCGGCATGTTCATTCTGGAGAATATTCTTGATGATCCCCCATCGCCGCCGCCGGAGAATGTCGGAGAGATTGCCAATGCCGTGGCCGACCTGGAACAGAAAAGCGTTCGCGAGCAACTCGAGATTCATCGCCGCCGGGCGACCTGCAATGCCTGTCACCAGAAGATTGATCCGCTCGGCTTCGCTTTGGAGAACTATGGTGCGATCGGGCAGTGGCGGATGACCGAAACGGACGGGATGAAGCCCATTGTCGTCGAAGATGCCCAAGGGAAGTCGAAGAAAATCGATCGGAAGGGGCATCCGGTCGACACCAAGGGCGTTATCATGGGCACGCCGATTGATGGGCCGCGGGAACTGCGAGAACTACTCCTGACCAAGGATCGCGTCTTCGCCCGCTGTCTAGTCAGCAAGTTGATGATCTACGGGCTGGGCCGCAGTCTTCGTCATCAGGACCAGGCTGTCATCGACGACATCGTCGCCGCGGCCGCGAAGAACAACTACCGTTTGCGGGAAATCATCGAGCTGATCGTGCTCAGCGACAGCTTTCGGAACTATTAGGCGAGGGGGAATGTCTATGGCTGCGCACATCAACCGCCGAACTTGTCTAAAGGGCGCCTGCGCTCTCCTCAGCCTGCCGCTGCTCGAGGCGATGCGCCCCCGTCTATTCGCAAACGAACCGAAGTCACCAGTAGCTTTGCCGAAGCCGCGACTTCTGTTCATCGACGAGATCGGCAACGGCGTGGACAATGTTCGCTGGTACCCGACGAAACTCGGTCGCGACTGGGAAATCACGGAGACGTTGCGACCGCTGGCTCCCTTCCGCGACCACGTCACCGTGCTCTCGGGACTTCGACAGACACACGACGACAACGGGCATCTCGCGGCCGACACCTTTCTGACGGGGGCCAAGGCCACGAACAATGCCGTGTCGGTCGATCAGGTGGCCGCGGAGCATCTCGGCCGCGACGTGCAGTTTCCGTCGCTTGTCCTTGGCCCGGGCGGTACGGGCACACAGAAGTGGGCACGTACGCTGTCCTTCGATCGCAAAGGTCGCCCGATCCCGTCGATCAGCGATGCCGGTGACCTGTTCCAGAAATTGTTTGTCGCACCCACGGAGGCGGCCGTTCGGGAGGCGGAGGCGCGGATCAAGCGAAACGAGAGCATCCTCGACGGCTTGGAAACGCAGACCGAAACACTTAGGAAGAAAATATCGAAAGAAGACGCGCGTCAGGTCGAAGCCTATCTGGATGCCGTTCGTGAAATGGAGCAACAGATTGCCCGCGATCGCGCGTGGCTGAAAAAAGCACCGCCCGAAGTCGACAAGGCATCTTTCGTCGCGGCACAGGGACGCAAAGACCGCCAGCCCCCCATGTACGAGCTCGTTCGCCTGGCTCTGTTGACCGAGCGTTCGCGCGTCGGCACCCTGATGTTCACGTCCGGCCTCGGTAGCGTGCATGCCAACACCCATCACAAGGGCCTGAAGACAAACCTGGACATCGTCGCTGCGCGGGACCTGGAAGCAATCAAACAGTTCGCCTCCTTCGTAAAGTCGATGCAGGCTACGTCCGTGGGCGAGGGTTCTCTGCTCGACTACACGTGCATCCTGTTCGGCAGCCACATGAACAACGGCACTGGCTGGGGCCAGGGATTTCCCTTCAAGAGCACGTT
>JAIOQJ010000241.1 GCA_021413475.1 Planctomycetota bacterium
GCAAAGCGGCCGGCTTGAACTCGCTCAATGGTTGACGAGTAAGTCGCATCCGCTGACGGCACGCGTGCTGGTCAATCGCGTCTGGCGCTGGCATTTCGGCCAGGGGCTAGTGCGTTCCGTCGATAACTTCGGCCGGCTCGGCGAGAAACCAAGCCATCCGCAACTGCTCGACTGGCTGGCGATCCGCTTTGTCGTTGACGGCTGGTCGATCAAAAAACTGCATCGCTCGATCTTGCTCTCTTCAACGTACCGGATGAGTGCCGCCCACAATCCGAAAGCCGCGGAGATTGATCCCGACAATCAACTTCTCTGGCGAATGAACCCGCGCCGCCTTGATGCCGAGGAAATCCGCGACGCGCTGCTGGTGGTGAGCGGAACGCTCGACCGGGCCCTCGGCGGGCCGTCGCTGCAAGTGAAGAACCGCGACTATCTCTTCGACCATACCTCGAAAGATAAGACGACCTACGACAGCAAACGGCGCTCGATCTACCTGCCCGTGATCCGCAACAACCTCTACGACGTCTTCCAGCTATTCGATTCCACCGACGCCACCGTCATCAACGGCGATCGGGCCAGCACCACCGTCGCAACGCAGGCCCTCTTCTGGATGAACAGCAAGATCGTGTTGGAAGCGGCGGAGAGGTTGACGTCGAGCGTCTCTGAAGCGGATACTCGCAAGCGACTACGCCACTATTACCTGACCGCCTACGGTCGCGAGCCGACGGACCGCGAGTGTGAGCGCATGGCGACTGCGTTCAAGGAAACTGAGTTGTCGCTACGCGGCGTCGAGCCCGATGAGAAAAAGAGAATCGCGCGGGCCTGGGCTCTGATCGGCCAGGTGATTTTGTCTGCGAATGAGTTTGTGTATGTGAATTGATCGGAGAACATCCGTGGCTAATGCGATGATATCACGCCGTCAACTCCTCCGCCAATCCGCCCTCGGCTTCGGCTCGCTGGCGCTCTCGTCGATGTTGGCGGACGACGTGCGCGGCTTCGACACGCAGATACCGCGGCTCGCTCCCTTCGCCCCACGCGCCAAACGAGTCATCTTCCTGTTCATGAAGGGCGGACCTTCGCACGTCGATACCTTCGAGCCGAAGCCTTTGCTCGATCGCGATCATGGCAAGCCCTATCCGTTCAAACGGCCGCGGGTCACCTTCGCGCAGACTGGCACCTTGCTTCGCTCACCGTGGAAGTTCAAGAAATACGGCCAGAGCGGGATCGAGGTCAGCGAACTTTTCCCCAACGTCGCCCAGTGCGTGGACGATCTTTGCTTCATTCACTCGATGCACGGCACCAACCCGGCCCATGGCGGCGCAGTGCTGAAATTGCACACGGGTAGCGACAACTTCGTGCGGCCGAGCATGGGCTCGTGGGTCGCTTACGGCCTGGGAACCGAGAACCGCAATCTCCCCGCGTTCATTACCATCTGCCCGACGCTGGCACACGGCGGCGTGAATAACTGGGGCTCGGCGTTTCTCCCCGCCGCGACGCACGGCGTGCCGATCGGCAACGCCAGCGTGCCGGTCGAGCAGGCGAAGGTTAAGTTCATCATCACACATCACGTCTCGGCCGAGATTCAGCGCCGCCAACTCGATCTACTCGCCGAGGCCAATCGCGAGCACCTGGCCCGCAGCGGCCCGGATTTAGCCCTCGAAGGCCGTATCGATTCCTTTGAACTCGCCTTCCGCATGCAGCGAACGATGCCGGAAGTTGAAGACATTTCCAAGGAGACCAAGGCCACGCAACGGCTCTACGGGCTCGACGATCCGATCACCGCGAACTTCGGCCGGCAGTGTTTGCTCGCGCGCCGTTTCGCCGAGCGCGACGTCCGCTTCGTGCAAGTGACACACAGCGATTCGATGGTGCAATGGGACCAGCACGGCAACCTGCGGAAGGGGCACGAGAAGAATGCTTTGGAAGTGGACAAACCGATCGCGGGCTTGCTCAAGGATTTGAAATCGCGTGGGTTGCTCGACGACACGCTGGTGCTTTGGGGTGGTGAATTCGGCCGGACGCCGACGGTCGAAGGGGGCGGCAACGACGGCCGCGATCACAATCCCGAAGGCTTCACCGTCTGGATGGCCGGCGGCGGAGTCAAACGGGGTTTCCGGTATGGGGCCACCGACGACTACGGCTGGTACGCTTCGGAGAAGAAAGTCCACGTTCACGATCTGCACGCGACGCTTTTGCATATCCTCGGCATCGACCACGAGAAACTGACGTTCCGCCACGCCGGCCGCGATTTCCGGCTGACGGACGTACAAGGACGCGTCGTGAATGAGATTCTTGCATGAGTATTTATGACGACTTCGGCCTGAAGCCCATCATCAACGCCTCGGGTGCCGTCACGCGATTGGGTGGCGCACCAATGCCGGACGCGGTGTTGCAAGCGTTCACGGCGGCGGCACGCGAATCCGTGCCGCTGGATGAACTCCAGGGCGTCGCCTCGCGAACCATCGCGGAAGCGACGGGAGCGGAAGCCGGGCTGGTGACCAGCGGCGCGGCCGGGGCGTTGATGTTGGGTACTGCCGCGATCCTGACGGGATACGACCTGGGCCGCATGGAACGGTTGCCGCGCTGCGACGGTTTTCCCTATGAATTGGTCGTGGCCCGCGAGCAGCGCAACGGCTACGACCACGCGGTTCGGGCGGCCGGGGCGAAGCTCGTCGAGGTCGGCTTCAACGAAATCGTGGCCGGCGCGGGCGTACGGCGAACCGAGAGATGGGAATACGAGGCCGCATGCGGACCGATGACGGCCGGTATCCTTTACGTCTACGATCCGAAGACGCAACCGCCGCTGGCCGAGGTGGTGGACTTGGCGCATCGGCGCGGCCTACCCGTCTTGGTGGATGCCGCGGGCGAACTGCCGCCACGCTCGAATCTCCGGAGCATCCTGGCGACCGGGGCCGATCTGGTCTGTTTCAGCGGCGGTAAAGCGATTCGCGGACCGCAGGCTACCGGGATCCTGTGCGGCCGGCGCGACTTGATCGGTCCCGCCGCGGTGCAAATGCTCGATATGGATGATCATTTCGAATTGTGGGAACCGCCGATTGATCTCATTGACAAAGCGAAACTGGCGGGCATCCCACGGCATGGCATCGGCCGGGCCTTGAAGGTGTCCAAGGAACAGATTGTGGCCCTTCTCACGGCCTTGAAATTGTTCGCGGACGGGGCCTATCTGGCCGAGTTGCCCAACCAACGCCGCTGGTTGGAAAAGATTGCCTCGGGTCTCAAAGGCGTGCCGGGCACTTGCGTGATCCATCAATCGGCAGACGACGAGAGCCTGTCGATCTTGGAGATCGCTCTCGGAAAAGCGTCAGGAAAAAACTCGGCTTTGGAAGTGTGCCGTCGCCTACGCCGCGGCAATCCGCCCGTGTTCGTCGGGCACGGTCTGCTGCACGAAAATAAGCTGACGATTAATCCACTTCACTTGAACGACCAGCGAACGGCGGTGTTGGTTGAGCGGTTGCGTGAAGAACTGTCACCGCAGTAATTTCGGATTTCTACTGTATCCAACTGGCGAGCCGAGCGGCGTAAGCCGCCGGGTGATACGCACACATAACCCGGCGGCTTACGAATCGGTTTTCCAAAATCGATGTCGAGCCGTTTGTGCCCGGGGATTTCGAGCCGTCGCGGATCCAAGCCCAGTTGATGCAAAATCGTGGCGTGAATGTCGGTCACGTAATGGCGATCTTCGACCGCGTGGAAACCGATTTCGTCTGTCGCGCCGTGAGCGACGCCGCCCTTGATGCCGCCGCCGGCCATCCAGACGCTGAAGCCATACGGATGATGATCGCGGCCGTCGGATTTCTCCGCCCCCGGCGTGCGGCCGAACTCGGTGGCCCATACGACCAGCGTGTCGTCGAGCATCCCCGTACGTTTTAGATCGGTGAGCAACCCGGCGATCGGCCGATCGACGCGGGCGCAATTCGTGCTGTGATTCTGCTTCAGTTTGCCGTGAGCGTCCCAGCCGCCGCCGCCTCCACCGCCGTCGTACACTTGCACGAAGCGGACGCCGCTTTCCATCATCCGCCGTGCGACCAGGCACTGCCGGCCGTAGGCCGCGGTGGTGGGGTTATTCAACCCGTACAAATCCTGGGTTTCCTTGGTCTCTTTAGCAAGATCCATCACTTCCGGGACCGCCATCTGCATCTTGGCGGCCAGTTCGTACGATTTGATGCGGGCGCGCATGGCCGGGTCGTCGGGATATTGAATACCGGTGACGGCATTGAGATCGCGAAGCAGGGCGAGTTGGCCTTCCCGTCCTTCTTTGGTCACCGTGTTGCCCGGCGTGCCGAACGGTAAGGGATTAATCGGATCGACTACCAACCGCACGCCCGCGTGCTCTGGGCCGAGATAGCTCGCACCGTGAGCCGCCACGCCGCCGCAACAATCGCCGGGCGGATTGCCGATGACGACGAACTGGGGCAAGTTATCGCTCAACGCTCCCAGCCCGTGATGAATCCACGAGCCGATGGTTGGGTGGAAGCCTTCGAAGACATGCCGGCCGGTGTGAAATTGCAACTGGGCGGCATGGTCGTTGTCGGTCGTCCACATCGAGCGAACGAAGGAGATGTCATCCACGCAGTGGGCGAGGTTTGGCCACCAGTCGCTGATCTCGATGCCCGCTTGCCCGTGTTTCTTGAAACCGACTTGCAGGGGGTAAAGCTTGTTCAGCAGGGCACGCGGCTCGCCCGTGAAATCTTGCACGTTCTTGCGGTAGAACGGCGAATCCACCACGGTCTTCTTGAATGGCGACGACTCGATCGTCATCCCGGCATATTTGTTCAAGGCCGGCTTAGGATCGAACGATTCCATGTGGCTAACGCCGCCCATGAAGAAGAGCCAGATCACGCGCTTCGCCTTGGGGGCGAAGTGGGCCACGCCGTTGGGGGGCGTGTAGAGTTCTTCGTTCGCGCGCACAATGCCGTCGCGGTGGAGCATCGCGCCGAGAGCCAGGCCGGTGAAGCCCATGCCCACGTCGGACAGGAAGGTTCGGCGGTGCATTCGGCCGCAGGTGTTCGCGCTATGTCCGATCGGATTCATCACGGCGGTCCTCAGCGAATGGTCACGAAATCGTTGTGATTGAACAGCACGTGGATCAAGTCTTCACGAGCCCGTTGGGCCGGGTCGGTGGAAGGCGGCGTCGTCGCCGGTCCGGGCGGGAACGGCGTCAGCTTCCCGGGCGTTTTGTAAAGCTCGGCTTGCTTAGCCAGGAAGGCGAGGCAGCGCTCGCGTTCCTCGTCGGTCGGCAAGCGGCCGAGGACGCGCTCGAACGCATCTCGCACAAACACACCGGGCTCGGCGGCTTTGATCTGCTTCGCCACGTCGCGCGACACATTGATGGCGAGCACGCTATTGTGCAGAGCCAGGGCCTGTTGCGGGATCACGCTTTCCTTCCGCTCGAAGCACTCCGTCGGGTTGGCGGCATCGAACTGGTCGAGAAACTCCATGCGATACTGCGTGTTGAAGCGGAAGTAGACGCTCCGCCGTTTCGAAGTTTGCCCCAGTTTCTCGTCGATGATCGGGCCGCCCATGGTCGGATCGAGTTGGCCCGAGACCGCGAGCAGGCTATCGCGCACCAGTTCCGCCTCCATGCGTCGGGCGTTGGCCCGCCAGTAGAAGCGGTTCTCCGGGTCGGCCGTCTTGCTCACACCATCCACGTTTCGTGAACTGAGCCGATAGGCCTGGGAAGTGACCATCAACCGGTGCATTTTCTTCATCGACCAGCCAGAATCGACGAGTTCCACCGCCAAGTAATCGAGCAACTCCGGATGCGTCGGCTTCTTGCCGCTCAGTCCGAAATTGGCGACCGAGGGTACCAGTGGGGCACCGAAGTGGCGCAGCCAAAGGTGATTTACCGCGACGCGGGCCGTGAGCGGATTTTGCTTGTCGGTGATCCATTTCGCCAGAGCGAGCCGACGGCCCGTGCTGCCGGTCGAATCCATGTTGATGAGCGACGTGTAAGCGGAATCGTCCTTGGCGGCAGCAGTGAGTGCATCGGCGTGGGCCTTCTTGGCGGCCTCGCTCGGTTTGGCAAGCAACGCTTCCTCCGCTTTCAACACCGCGATCCGCCGCTCGGCTTTGCCCGCGAGAACGGCGAGCGGCTTCCAATCGGCCTCCTTCGCCGAAACCGCGTATCGGCTCCGATCGGCGGTGAAGCGAGCTTCGATGGCCGCGAGGTTTGCCTTTACGATTTCTAAACGTACCTTGGCGAGTGCCCCGGTCGCTTCCGCTTGTTTGAGCAGTTTCTCGGCATCCGCTTTGGTCAGCGCCTGAGAGCCGAGTACCGGCGACGTTCGCTCGTCGCCTGGCTTTTCCGCGAGCGGGATCGAATCGGGCAATTCGAGCAAGCGGACTTCCAGGAACTCGGCGGTAGCCTCGTGGGCCCAGATCGTGAAGGTTCCTTCCTTGCGTTCGGTCGGCAAGCGGTAGACGTTTCGCAAGGTGCCGTTCACCCAGGTGTTGAGCAGATCGCCGCGAACGGCGAAATCGAGAGTTACCTCGTCGTTGAATTTGATCGGACAGGGTACCACGCCCTCGGTGGGATAGGTGTCGCTCCCATTTACTCGGTGGAACGCTCGCACGGCCGAGCCATTGCCGGCGTTGATGTAGACGGCCTGGGAATTGCCCCCCACAACGTTGTAGCTGAAGCCGACGGAGCCGATCTTGCCGCCCGTCGTCTTGTAGCGAATGCGCCCAATCAGCGACATCGGGTGCGTCTTTTTGGCGCTGACGGTTGCGAAGGCGGAGGGGGTTTTGCAGACGAGTTTGCCGTTCTCCCAAGTCCATTGCCCAGAGACGACCTTCCAGAGATCGTCGTTCTTGGTGCCAAACGTATCGCTGAGAATCGGTACGAGTTCCACGTCCTTGGATTTGATGCCGGCGACGACTTTTTGCACTCGATCTTTGGCTGCTGCGACCGCGTCGGCGGCCCGTTTGGTTTCCGCCTGAGCGGTCGTAAGTTCCGCATTGGCCGTGCCGCGTGCAATCCCGGCGGCGTTCGCCAGACCCGACGCGAAATCGCCCGGCGAGAATTTCACCGCCACGACGCTCGGATCGCTACCCAGAACATTCGGTACGCCCGGCGAAAGCGGTTTGGATTTATCGGGGCTTCGCTCATCGCCGCGTTGGAACAAATACGTGGGAGCGTCGGCCTTGGCATCGAACGCGCGGGCGAGGCCGTCTTTATTGGTATCCTTCTGACCAGGAACTTGATCGATGCGAACTTCATGCGGCTCGAAAAAGGCTCGGAACCGATAGTAATCCTGCTGCGAGATCGGGTCGAACTTGTGATCGTGGCAACGGGCGCAACGCATCGTCACGCCGAGGAACCCGGCAGCGGTGTACTCGACCGTGTCTTGGATCCAGACGTTGCGATTGAACTTGTACCAGTTGCGGGCGAGATAGCCAGTCGCCCGCAGCGTGTCGGGGTCGGCCGGCGCGACTTCGTCGGCCGCGAGCATCTCGACGATCATGCGGTCGTAGCCCTTGTCCTTGTTCAGCGAGTCGATGATCCAATCACGCCAGCGCCAGATGTGCCGTTGGCTGTAGCGATACTCTTCGCCGAGACCGAACGGATCGGAGTAGCGCCAGACGTCCATCCATTTCCGGCCCCAGCGCTCGCCGAACATTTGCGATGCTAGCAAGCGATCAACGACCTTTTCATACGCATCCGGCTGAGTGTCTTTGAGAAAGGCGTGGAGTTCGTCGTGGGTCGGCGGGATGCCGATCAGGTCGAGATAGATTCTGCGGAGGAGTGCGGACTTGTCAGTTTCAGGATTCAACGTGAGTTTTTGTTTGGTTCGCTCGACGTCGAGGAAGGCGTCGATCGGGTTTCCTTTGCCCGGAACTGCCGCTTTCTTCGGCAACTGGTAGGCCCAGTGGTTCGCGCCGGGCGTGGCCGTTGGCGGCGGTGCGCCTAGCGTGAGAGCGGCAAATAGGATGGCTATGATCATTTGGGGGTCAAAACCTTTAGACGATCTCGGTTTTGACCCCAACGGGGTCAAATATGATAGCCCAGGGCAACGCCCTGGGAA
>JAIOQJ010000378.1 GCA_021413475.1 Planctomycetota bacterium
ACGCGGAGCGTGAGGAGTACATTTGGCCAACTCACCATGAGGAAACGACCAATGACTCTCCGATTGCTCATGTCCTTGGCCTTGTTCTCCGTACTCGTTCCGGCTGCAGCCGCCGCCGAACCGGCCAAGCCGCCCAATATCGTTTTCATCATGGCGGACGACCTCGGCATGTACGAACTCGGCTGTTACGGCCAAAAGAAAATTCGCACGCCGAGTATCGACAAGCTCGCGGCCGAGGGGATGCGTTTCACGCAGTTCTACACCGGCAACGCGGTCTGCGCTCCGTCGCGCTGCTGCCTGATGACCGGCAAGCACGCCGGGCACGCGGTGGTCCGCACCAATGTCTCAATGAAGCCGGAAGGGCAATACCCGATCCCCGCGGATACCGTGACCGTCGCCAAGTTGTTGAAGGCGAAAGGCTATGCCACCGGCGCGACCGGCAAGTGGGGCCTGGGCAACATGGAATCGGAAGGGAACCCGCTGAAGCAGGGCTTCGACATGTTCTTCGGCTACAACTGCCAGGCGCACGCCCATAACCATTACCCGACCTGGCTCTGGAAAAACGACAAGAAGATCACGCTCGAAGGGAACGACGGCGGCGACACCGGCAAGACCTACTCACACGACCTGATGGAGGCCGAGGCCCTCGAATTCATCAAGGCGAACAAAGACAAGCCGTTCTTCCTCTACGTGCCGTTCACCATTTCGCACCTCGCCTTGCAGGTGCCGGACGATTCGCTGAACGAGTACAAGGGAAAGTGGGAAGAGATCCCCTACAAGGGCAAAGCCTATCGGCCGCATGACTTTCCCCGGGCCGCCTATGCCGGGATGGTGACGCGGATGGACCGCAGCGTCGGCCGTTTCATGGATCTGATCAAGCAACTCAAGCTCGATGACAACACGATCGTATTCTTCACCAGCGACAATGGGCCGATCGATCAGTATGCCGGGACCGATTCAACGTTCTTCGGTTCCCTCGGCCAATTCCGAGGGATGAAGGGAAGCCTCTACGAAGGGGGCATTCGCACGCCATTCATCGCCCGCTGGCCGGGGAAGATCAAACCTGGTTCGACCAGCGATCTGCTGGCGTACTTCCCCGACGTACTGCCGACCCTGGCCGCGCTGGCCGGTGCCGAAACGCCCAAGGCAATTGATGGCATCAGCATCGTGCCGACGCTCCTCGGCAAGGGTGCACAATCGATACACGAGTTCCTCTACTGGGAATTCCCCAGCTACGGCGGCCAGCAAGCGGTCCGCGCCGGCGACTGGAAGGCCGTCCGCCAGGATATGCAGAAAGGGAAGATCGTCACCGAGCTTTACAATTTGAAGGACGACATCGGCGAGAAGAACAACGTCGCCACGAAAAATCCCGAGGTCGTGCAGCGGCTGGAGAGAATTTTGAAAGAGCAGCACACGCCGTCGGAGACGTTTCCGATCAAGGCGCTGGGGGAAGGGAAGTGATTTGCGTCGATCCCAGAGGTTCGCAAAGCCTCACCTCTGGGCTTGGTTGAGAATTCCCCCAAGCCCAGAGGTGAGGCTTTGCGAACTCTGGGATCGAATCGATAAACATCTCTAAATCAACAACAACTTATCCGACACCGCCATCCATCCGCACGGCTCCTGGATGAACGCGTCGACATCGTGTTTGCCGAAGATGCGGGTAGCGCCGCGGCGAGTGAAGAGTTCGTAGATGATTTTGGACGCTGGCCCCATGCCGCCGGCGCGGCGGCTGATCACACGCTCCTGATAGGCACGCCAGTGAAGATCGGCGGCGGTCGCCAGGCAAATCTTGGTCATGCCGAGTTTGACGCCAATCTTGACACATGCGCCGAGAACACCAGTAACGGCTCCCGCGGCGGGAATGGGGATGCATGCGCCGACCAATTGAGTACCGCGAACGCCGAGCTTCAGGGCCTTCATCTGGAAGATAACATTGAGCCAACTGGTGATGGTCTGACTCTGCTTGTAGGCCGAAGCGATCGCTTTGAGTTTCACTAGATGGGCGATCGTCGAACCCGAGGCATTGCCATGCTGAAGGATTCCGCCCACATCAACTGCCGTGACGGAACTCAAGCCCGCCCCCGTCACTGCGACGGCCGCCCCCGCGATGCCAACGAGAGTGCGGCCCTTCAGGTACTTCTTGGTCGCTTTCGTCTCGCCTTCGTCATGGCCATTGAAAATGAACCACGGGTTTGGCGTCGTCGAGATCCCCTTTTTCCCACCTTTGGCAATAATCGACCCGCGAAGGCCTTGAAGGCCGCTACTGATGGGGCCGGCAATCGCCTTGCCCGTGGCTCCGTCGATGATGGCCGCGATTCCGTCCAGGACCGCCCAGAGCACCCCCTCGGTGTCCCGGGTCGTTTTCATCGCATTCTGGATCTGGTTGCGGATATCGTCGTAATATTCGTCGGCCATGATTGGCTGCCTCCTGATTCGTGAACGAAGTGAAGCGACCCAAGACTGGGCGATTTGCGAACATTCTATCACGATTGGGCAGCCAGTCAGCCCTTCCTCGAAAAAACAAATTCCACTCAAATGAATTTCGTCTTCCCCGGCATCGCCACTTCCGATTCCGGCGGCTTGGCGGCCCAATCGTACGCGGCCGGCGACAGGACTTCCTTCGAGTTCATCGCCATGTTCCAGGTGATTTCCTGGCCCGTATAAGCGGCCATGCGGCCCATGATCGCCAGGAGCGTGCTCTTGGCCATGTATTCGCCGTTGTTGATCGGCGTGTTCGAGCGGATGCTGGCGAAGAGTTCCGCGTGCTCCGCCACGTACATCTCGTTGAACGGCCCTTCGTAGTACCATTCCTTGTCGCTGTGGATGGAAAGGCCTTTGCCCTTCTCGGAGATGTTCGCTCGCCCCTTGGTGCCGACCGCCAGGGCGCTCATGTCGTTCTTGCACTTCGGTTGTTGCCGGGTGTTGCTGTAGAAGCGCGTGCCGTTTTCGTATTCGTAGACGATCGAGAAATGGTCGTAGATGTTGCCGTACTCCGCACCGGTGCGCGTCTGCCGGCCGCCCATTCCGATCGCCCGCACGGGGTACTGGTTGTTCATTACCCAGGCGCAGACGTCGAGGAAATGCACATGCTGCTCGACGTTGAAGTCGCCCGATAGCCAGGTGTAGTAATACCAGTTCCGCATCTGCCAGGTCATGTCGTTCCAGTTGGGGTCGCGCGTTTTCGCCTTGATCTCGCCGCGATAATCGTTCGCTTGCAATGAGGTGATTTCGCCAATCGCTCCGCCGTGGATCCGTTTCACGGTCTCGCGGAAACCGGAATCGAACCGCAGGCACAGGCCGGAGACGACGGAGAGCTTCTTCTCCTGGGCCTTTTTGCATGATTCAAGCACCGAGCGCACGCCGGCGGCATCCACCGCACACGGCTTCTCGGCGAAAACGTGCTTGCCCGCTTCGATGGCCGCTTTCAGGTGGATCGGCCGAAAGTGCGGCGGCGTGCAGAGCAGCACCACGTCGCAGCGTTCGATCACTTTCTGGTAGCCGTCGAAGCCCGTGAAAAAGGCGTCTGGCTTGACGTCCACCTGCCCGGCAATCTTGGCCTTTTGAAGGCTGGCGAGGCTGGTTTTGATCTTGTCGTCGAAGGCGTCGGCCATGGCGACGAGTTTGACGTTCTTGTCTGCCGTCAAGGCATTGATGGCCGCCCCGGTTCCGCGTCCACCGCAACCAACCAGGCCGATCTTGATCACGTTGTCGTCAGCGGCGTGGGCTCCGCCCGCGAAGGTGAGCGATGCGGCCAGCGTGGCTCCGGCAGAGTTTCGGATAAAATCGCGGCGGGATGCGTTGGTTTCCGGTGTCATGACTATATACCTCTTCGATTAGCTCAAGGGAACGATGGATTATGTTGTAACATACGCGAGAACGTGACACAACCATCTACCGGCCATTGACAAAAGGGCTGTCATTCCACATGCCGCTTGCGGCTTCGCGCTCGCCGTGTAGTAAGAGCGCGTTGAGGTCAAAAAGCGAGCGCTAAGCCGCAAGCGGCTTGGATTGCAAGCTATAATCAAATCAATGACCACCCTGTCCATCGCACAGATTGTCCCCTGCACCGAGGCCGAAGGCCCCGGACGGAGGTTTGCGCTTTGGTTTCAGGGGTGTCCGCTCCGTTGCCCCGGTTGCTGCAATCCCGAGTTCTTGCCGTTTCAGGGTGGGCAGGAACGCTCGCTCGCCGATCTCGTGGCGGAAATCGAGCAGGCACGGAATCAGGGTATCGAAGGAATCACGCTTCTGGGCGGCGAACCGTTCGCTCATGCCGCGGGGGCAAGTGCTCTAGCCCGCGAAGCCCGCCGGCTGGGTTTGAGCGTCATGGTCTTCAGCGGTTACACGCTCCCTGAGCTTCGACAATCACCCACCGCGGCCGGGTTGCTGGAATCGATCGACATCCTCGTCGATGGCCCCTATCGCCGCGACTTGCCCGACACGAAACGCCGTTGGATCGGTTCGACCAATCAGAACATCCACTTTCTGACTGATCGCTACCGGGCCGACGATCCGTGTTGGAAGCAGCGAAATACGCTCGAAATCCGCCTCGATTCCTCGGGCCTCACCGTCAACGGCTTCCCGGCCCTTCACGCCAAGGAGTTCTGGAAGGGGTCATTCCCCCATGCCTAAGACCGCCCCACCCCCGAAGCAGGTGACCCGCTTCGAGGCAGCCTTGCTCCGCATCCTGCGCTTTTTCTTCCAGCAGGTGCCGGCCGAGGAAGCGTTGCCGTTGATTCGCGGCGTGATGAATCGCCCTCCGTGCCTATCCGCCGCGGCGGTGCATCTGGTTCGCGATACGCTTTCCAAAGGATGCGTGCTCTACCTCGTGAAAGCGGGCGGGTGGAAGCAAGATCGCTTCCTACGCGGCGGTGAACCCAAGGCGGGACGCCTCTGGCAGCGCGGGTCGATCGACGAATTGACCCTCTCGTTCTCCAAGGTGAGCCTCCAGTTTCTGATCTGGTTGACCGCGAATCGTCCCGGCGAACTCCCGAATTTCGAGGCCGCCGATGCCGAGCCGACCATCGCCGACCAGCTTTTGTTTCACCTAGCCTACGAGGCGATCCGCGAACATCAGGACATCGCGGCCGTCCTGCGGCCGATGCCGATTTTCGCGGACAATCTACTCTGCCGTCTGAAGTACCCGGCCGATTTCGTGGACGAAAAATCGTACGATCCGGCTGGAATCGATGCCTGGTTCACCGGCGTCGGCAGCGTGGTGCTGGAGGCTCTGCAACCAAATCTGGAGTCGCGTTGGCTGGAAAGCGAACGGACCAAGGGCCAGACCAGCAACTGGGACAAGTTGCTCCGGCAAGGCCTGGCCGAGACGCAGATTCTGACCGTGTTCCTCGATGCGGCCGAGCGTGCCAACCGCGAAGACTTGGCCCGTTTTCCGATCGGCGTGCTCGATCAATTATTGGGCATCCCCGATCCGATCCCCGAACTCTGGATCGGCGGGCTACAGGGAAACGCCCCGCCGCGCATGGCCGAACGTCTGGAAGTTCAGCGAGCCGCCCTGTCACTGCTCGCTCAAACGGAACGCCTCCGCCGTTGGGAGCAACGGGCCCGACATAGTAGCTTCATGGATGAAGATTACGCGGCCCGCCAGTTTTGGCTCAGCGAGTGGGAACGCTTACATGGCTCGCGGTCGCTGGCCCGCGCTGATAAGATTCTGAGGATGATTGAGCCGTTGTGAGTATTTTGTGAATTCCCGCGAGCCCGAAGCGCTAGCAAGGGCGAAC
>JAIOQJ010000379.1 GCA_021413475.1 Planctomycetota bacterium
CGTAAAGGCTTTGCGTTGAAGCCATGCCGGAACCGCTGAGGGCCGAGAACGCCAGTGGCACACCCGCCGCCATCGGAATTAGGAGATTGGGGACCTCCTGGATCAACTTCTCGAGCCAATAGGCCAAGCCGATTTGCTCGATGGCCACGCCGAAGCAGTTGGCGGTCACGATGAGCGATACGATGCTGGCAAAGGCGTAGCCAGCACCTTCGAAGAAAGCTCGGGGAATGCTGCCGACTTGCCTCGGCGAGACCAGGCAAGCCACGACGACACCAATCACCATCGCCAGACCGATCAACCGAGTGGGGGCCATCTTCTGGGCCGCCTTGATGACTTCCGGCTTCGGGCCAGCTTCCACCAGCCATTCCAACGGCACTTTGAAGAGTTCCAGCGGCGGTCCGGTGACAAATAGAAGCACCAGCGGAACAATCGGCACGAGGGCACGTAAATAGTTCACACGAAACGCGGACTCGGGTTTGGCATCTTCGACAATCGTGGTTGCATGCCTGCGCTCGTAACGGCGGCTCAGCCACCAGAAGATGAACGTCGCGATTGCCAGATGATAGAAGACGAGCTTGCTGACTGCCGGGATGACGGCCCGTGAATCGGTCTTCTGATTGTTGGCCACGGTCAGGAGTTCGGGGGCACCGGGATTGAGAAGTTCTCCGCCGAGCGACGCCCCGAGCAGGATGGTCGACCCAATCGTCACCGCGGAGATTCCGGCTGCCCTCATCAGGGGAACGACGACCGCGCCCAGGCAGACGGCCGTACTCGTTTGGCTAATCACCGGGATATTCACCAGAAAACCGACGAGCACGACGCCGGGGATCAAGAATAACCGCGCTTTGCGCAAGGGGCGCATCAGCAACTGAACGAGGTGTTGATCGCAACTGGTAAGCCGAAGAACATACGCGAATCCCATCGCGGAACAGATGGGAACCACGAACTTTTCATCGCTAAAAGTTGCCAGAAACTTTCGGACCACCGGCCGTAGATCGCCTGCCATGCCGGCCAAGGTGAGGGCGGCGAGCATCAGGGCGAGGCGGACGTCCATCCCCTTGTAGACCGCCCAGGCCGATGCCGCGATAACCAGCGCGGCCAGCACAAGCAGCATTCCCCCCACGGAAGGCGCACCGATCGCAAGCGGCATCATCGGCATCCCTCGTATTCCCGGTTAATGCGGGTGTGCGGACCGGAGCGCGGTTGCGGGAATCTCCGGGAAAACGCTTTGATTCGACCGTTATACGGAGAGATCGGTCAATTTTCCCTCTAGTGTTCGTCTTGAGGTCGCGTTGCGGGGGAAGGACTGCGAGAATCGACTTTGTATAGATTGGAAGCCGATTGCGGCTTAGCGTTCTCGCTGAACCGCAAGCAACCTCCAATCACAAAATGACTCGCACCCTCGAAAACGCCATCCGGGAGCTTCCCCAATGCCCAACGATGCCAAGTTCGGATTGATCGTCGGCGTTGTCCTCGTCCTGGCCGTCGCCGTCATGTTTTTTCAAAAGGACCCCGCTCCCGAGGCTCGCTCCGCACCGATCAAGGCGGAAGTCGCCGCGCCGTCGGACCAACCATCCGCCGCGCGATTGCCGGCCCCGTCGCTTCACACGCCGCGTGAAGATAAGACGCCAGGACAAACCACTTCGTTCGTGCAAGAATAGCTTTGGTGGAGCGTTCTTTCCGAAAGACCAGAGGTCCGCCGCCACGGGGGTACGACATGTTTCCGAACGACGCGACCCCACCCCTGGCGGGTCTTCGGGTACTCGATGCCTCGCGGATCCTCGCTGGCCCCTTCTGCGGACAGATGCTGGGCGACCTTGGGGCGGAAGTCATCAAGCTCGAACGGCCCGGCAACGGCGATGATACTCGCGGTTGGGGACCGCCTTTTCTCGGTGCTTTCTCCGCATATTTCCTGTCTTGCAACCGCAACAAGCGCTCGCTAACGCTCGACATCGCCGTCCCCGAAGGCGATCGGCTGTTTCATGAATTGCTCGACCGCAGCGACGTTCTCATTGAGAACTTCCGCTCGGATAGCGCTGTGAATCTTGGCCTGACTCCCGAAATTCTCCTGGAGAAACATCCACGTCTGATCGCCTGTTCGATCACCGGCTACGGCCGTACGGGACCGATGAAGGAAATCCCCGGCTATGATTTTGCAATTCAGGCATTAAGCGGCCTGATGTCGATCACTGGACCGCAGGAAGGACCGCCGTCCAAGGTCGGCGTGGCGCTGACGGACATTTTAACGGGACTTTACGCGGGGGTGGCGATCTTGGCGTGCCTGCGAGCCCGTGAGAAGAGTGGCCACGGCTACGCAATTGACTTGGCCCTACTTGATTGCGCGGTCGCTGCCCAAGTGAATGTCGCCCAAGCATATTTGAGCAGCGGCAATGTACCCACTCGCCAAGGAAACGCCCACTTGCAAATTGTGCCCTATCAGCTCTTCCCCACCGCCGACGGCTGGCTCGTGCTCAATGTCGGTAATGATGGTCAATGGCAGCACTTTTGTGCCGCCGCCGAGGCAACCGAGCTCGCGGCCGACTTGCGTTACACCACCAATTCGCTTCGTGTTCGCAACCGGAGCGAGCTCATTCCAAAGGTCGAGACCCTGATGCGAGCGCGGCCAACCAAGGAGTGGCAAGCGAGGCTGCTCGCACGCAACGTGCCGCACGCTCTGGTTTGTGACTATGCCGAGCTTTTTTCAATGGATCAAATCGCCGAGCGTTCCATGAGAATCACCGTCCGCGACCCCGCGGGGCAACCGGTCGATTTGATTGGGTCGCCTTTCCACATTCACGGCTCCGCGCGCGGACCGGCCAATATGCCCCCTGGACTGGGTCAGCATTCAGCCGATATCTTGAAAGACATTCTGAACCTGGATCCGGAGCGAATCGAGGAATTACGCCGTCAGAAGGTGATTTGAGATAGGTGGCACTACTTTCCCTTTAACCGCTGCCGCGCGAACATCGCCAATCGCGAGAAACGAACCGCGATGACTTTGACGTGAATCTGACGACCGGACTTGAAGTTCGTCATCCAATTCCACAAGGCGGTCCAACCCGTGTAACGCTTCATGCGTTGTTCCTGATACTGAGTGTAGGGGACCGAGTCACGTGATGAGAGGTGGCCTATAAAGTTCTCGGCAGCGACTGTCAAGCAACTCCCTTCAAAAAACGGCATTTCTTGGGAAAAACAAACCGAGCGCGAATGGCGAGCTTACTTCGTTCCGCATTCCTCACGCGATGAATATTGAGCAGGCAACAAGTGCGTGGTCTGTAAGCGGAGATGATTGAACGATGATCTCGTACGATGCAAAGATGACTCGAATGCCGCAATTGGCGAAAATTAGGAAAGCCGCGATGCGAAGCGAAGCGTTTTTTTCGATCAATTCGCATTCCCACGACCCGGTCTAGCCAAACTTCCCAAGGATTGCTACTTTATTCTATCTTCCAAAGAGACATTGAAGCGGAGTAGGACATGTACGCGATTTTTGAAGATGGTTCCCGTCAGTACCGTGTGAGCGAAGGCGATGTGGTTCGCGTCGATTATCGCGAAGTCGAAGTCGGCTCGCGCATCGAATTCCCGCGAGTTCTCCTTTGTGCCGCCGGTTCGGACGTCAAAGTCGGCCAGCCAACCGTCGAGGGCATGAAAATTCTCGGTACGGTCCTTGGCCAACCATCGACCAAGATTTTTATCCAGCATTTCCGACGCCGCAAGAACTATCGCCGGCTTAAAGGGCATCGCCAGCACTACGTTGAACTCAAGGTGACAAACATTCTGTTGCCAGGCCAGACTGCCCCCCCGATGCCCGAGAAGGCCCCGGCACCCGTCAGCTGATACACAAGAGCAATCCGGTTGCGGAGCAACCGGATTGCTCTTCCGGATGACCGGTTGCGGAGCAACCGGACTACTTCCGAAAAACCGGTTGCGGAGCAATCGGACTATTCACTTCGGGCAAGGAGGCTCGCTATGCGGAATCGCTTTCTGGGGCGTATCGCCTTCATCATTCTGGGCGGATTGGCAGGCGCGGCGACATTCTCGTGGACCAGCGGCCAAACACCCCCTCCAGTGAAACTACCTGCGGATTTGCCCGCTCTCGATATCAAAGTTCCCCCCGATCGACAACAACCCACCCTTCAGCCTGTCAAGGCGGTCACGCCACCGATCATCGCCAAGGTGGCCACCCCACCTGTCAAGACACGGCCCATTGTCGCTTTCGATCGCTTCCGCAATCTCGAGAGTCTTCCTGAACAAACGCGACAATTGGTGATGTCGGCTCAGATCGGCATGGAATGGTTGTATCGCTATCATCAGCCGAGCGGCTCGTTTCTTTATGGTTATCTGCCGGCCGTAAATCTGCCGATGGAGGGCGATCACTTCACGCATCAGGCACTGGGCAGTTTCACCCTGGCCCGCATGGCCCGTTTCACCGGCGACGAAAAGTACCTCGTTCGCGCCAACCAGTCTGTACTTGCCTTGCTGAGCAATACCTCGATTGATGCGAATGTGTCGGGCGCTCGTCATCCTTCGCAACCGTCAGCCGTTTGCAATCGTCTCGCCGGTGCCGGGTGCCTGCTGATGGCGATTCATGAACTCCCCGACCCCTCCACGGATCTTTTGCAAAAGGGCGAAGAACTCTGCGCATTCCTCCGCTCAAAAATGCGAGACGATGGCTCGATGGTCGATGCGGACGCCGCTTCATCCCAGGAAGCCGTGGAGCAAGCGCCTGGCCTGGCCCTCCACGGACTGGCGCTGAATCTGCGTACGAAGCCGGCCGCCTGGAAGGCGGACATGCTTCGCAAGGCGATCGCTTACTATCGGAAAGCATTCAAGCAGCAACCGCATCCCGATCTCGTACCGTGGATGACGGCGGCCTGCGTCGAGAGTTATCTCACTCTCAAGGAAAATGCGTTCGCCGAATTCGCGTTTGAAATGAACGATTGGCTGGCGAGCCTGCAATATGTCGAATCCCCTGATCCTCGGAAGCCACAATGGAGCGGCGGCTTCAAAAACATCGCGAGAGGAAAGGTCGATTCGGCCTCGCCCGGAATCGAAGCCGGTCTTTATGCACAAAGCCTTGCGGATTGTTGTCGGCTTCTGCGGCAGGTTCCCTCACCCGATCTGAATCGATACGAGCGATATCGAACCTGCCTCTTTCGCTCCTTGCAATTTCTGACCACGCTTCAGTTCAATGACGCGAATACGCAGCACTTCTCCGCGAATTACCGTCTTTTTCTCGTTGGTGGCTTTCACCCCACACATCTCGACGGCAATCTGCGGATCGATCAAAGTGCTTCGTGCGTGTCCGCTCTCGTTAGTTTTTTGAGTAGTGGAGCCGATCGAGCTCCTTGAATTCGTGTAAATGGTAGCGGTTGAAAGGGGACGATTGACCGTCCTCTTTCCTATAATCATCCAAACGGGTGGGCTGTCGCGCTCGTCTCGTGGGGGATGGTATTCCTCCGTTGCTGCCGACCTGGGGGGTCTTGATTCCGAGGCGGATCTTTTAGCATGAGCAGTGAACGTAGTCCGTCACCGCGCCCCCGTTGCCGAAAGCTGATGGGCCTACAGGTCATTGGCACCGGTAGCTACGTGCCCGATGCCGTTGTTAGCAATGAACATCTTCACGCCCGTCTTGGTTTCGATTCGGACTGGATCGTCAAACGCACCGGCATTCTTGAACGCCGGCACGCCTTGCCCCATCAGGCGACCAGCGATCTGTGTGTTGAAGCCTCGCAACGGTGCATCGCCGCCGCCGGCATCCGCCCCAAGGACATTGATTTAGTCGTTCTCGGCACCTTCACTCCGGACATGTCGTTCCCCTCGACTGCCTGCATCGTTCAGGACAAGTTGAAGCTCAGTTGCCCGGCGATCGAGATCGAAGCCGCTTGTGCCGGGTTCATGTATGCACTCATCACGGGGGCGGCTTATGTCGCTTCCGGCGCGAGCGACATGGCCCTGGTTATCGGTGGCGATTGCAACTCCCGCATTCTCAATCCGGATGATATCAAGACCTATCCGCTGTTCGGCGACGGAGCCGGTGCATTCCTTCTGACGCGTGGCAGCCCCAATCAGGGCATCCTCAGCTACAGCATGGGTTCCGACGGCGCGGGCGGCGAACTGCTGTGCCGAGTTTCGGGCGGCAGCCGGTTGCCTCCTCAGAAGGAACATATCGATCAAGGCTTGCACTTCATGTACATGGATGGCCGAGCCGTTTTCCGCTGGGCCGTGGACATTCTCTGCGACACGATTCAAGACGTATTGGGCGACGCCAACATGACGCCCGACGACATCGATATCTTCTTCCCGCATCAGGCCAATATTCGCATCATCAATGCCTCAATCGACGTCCTGAAGATCCCCCGCACGAAGGTTTACAACAATCTTGAAAAGTACGGCAACACCTCGGCGGGATCCATTCCACTGGTCGTTGATGAAGCAATTGCGGAAGGCCGGCTGAAGCGTGGCGACATGACCATCCTCAGCGGCTTCGGTGCAGGTTTGGCCTGGGGCACCGCCCTGATGCGCTGGTGAAATTCATTTCGATTCAACCCCGAGAACCAAATCATGACGCCAACCACGTGTCGCTGGGGTATTCTCGGCGCGGCCAACATTGCTCGTAAGAATTGGAAAGCGATTCGCAACGCTGGCAACTCATCGCTCACCGCCGTCGCCAGCCGCGACCTCGGCCGGGCCCAGAAATGGATCGACGAGTGCCAGAGCCATACCACACAGCCGAAGGTGCCGATCGCGTGCGGCAGCTACGAGGAGTTGCTAAAGCGATCCGACATCGATGCCGTCTACATCCCGCTGCCGACCGGCATCCGTCCCGAATGGGTGATCCGCGCGGCCGAGGCGAAGAAACATATCCTCTGCGAGAAGCCGTGCGGCACCACCATTGCTGACGTTCGCACCATGCTCGATGCCTGCCACAAGAACAACGTCCAGTTCATGGATGGCGTGATGTTCATGCACAGCTCCCGGCTTCCGTTGCTTCGCCAAGTGCTGGACGACGACACGTCGATTGGCTCGATCCGCCGCATCGTCAGTCAGTTCAGTTTCCTTGGGCCTGCCGAGTTCATGCAACAGAATATCCGCGTCAGCCACGAACTTGAACCGCTCGGTGCCCTCGGCGATCTAGGCTGGTACAACATCCGTTTTTCACTCTGGGCGATGAAGAACAAGCTTCCTGAGCGGGTCAGCGGCCGAATTCTGGGAGCACATGGCCGTAGCGATAGCGAACAAGCAGTGCCGACTGAATTCTCGGCCGAGATGCTCTATCCCGATGGTGTCAGTGCCTCGTTCTATTGTTCGTTCCTATCCGAAAATCAACAGTGGGCCAGCGTGAGCGGAACGAAGGGTTTTCTGCATGTCCCCGATTTCGTGCTGCCGTTTTACGGCTGCGAGTCGGAGTTCGAAGTGAATCATTCGGCGTTCGTAGCCTCGGGCTGCGACTTCAACATGGAACGACATGCCACCCGCCACGCCGTTGCCGAGTACAGCAATAGCACGGCCAATTCTCAGGAGACCAACATGATCCGCAACTTCGCGGACATTGTGCTTTCGGGCAAAATTGAGCCGATGTGGGGCGAGATCGCGCTGAAGACACAGCAGGTGTTGGATGCGTGTTTGGCGTCGGCACGCGAGGATGGGAAATTGAGGTCGGTCTCGTGAAGCCGCGACGCGGAGTCTTCGGAGCGGAGCGCTATTGCCACGAAACAACATATACGTTCGGCGAAA
>JAIOQJ010000380.1 GCA_021413475.1 Planctomycetota bacterium
GACCATGCGGCGGGCGAGCAACGCTTGCTGGCACCAGAGATGTTTGCCGTAGCGATCGCGATTGGCTGCCGGCTCGCGCGATAGATCGAGGGCCTCTTGCATGCGCCGGCCGAGCACCATGTCAACCGCCTGCTGGTTGTAGCGGTCCATCACTTCCATTGATCCACTAGCGTCAAGTTCGTTGCGGACGCGATCGAACTGATGCAGAAGGCCGCGGCGATCGCCAATCCGCTCGTAATTCAACTCGGCCGGCAGCTTGAAAAGATTCGCATCGGTCATCGTGCCGGTATCGGTGCCCACCAGATCGTAGATCGGCAGCTTGGTAGCCTGATTGAGGACGAACGGGTCGTACTGTTTCCCCAACTGGCCGGCGAAGGCGACATGGCTCCGCGATTTCATGAAGGTCGTGTAGGCGGGCATGGACGGATGATTCGCCCCGTGATGCTTGGCGACGACGGAACCGATGGCGGGATAAAGGTGCGCCTTGGAATTGACGCGTGGCTCGGCGTCGAGGTGGCCGGACTGGATCACGCGGTTCGGTTCGTGGTTGCTGTGCTCGCAATCAACGGAGCGAATCAATGTGAACTGATTCATCTGCGCCGCCATCTTCGGCAAGTGCTCGCAGACGATAACGCCGGGAACCTTGGTATTAATGACGCCGAACGGACCGCGATTCTCGATGGGTCGATCGGGTTTCGGATCCCAGGTATCAATATGGCTCGGCCCGCCGGCCATCCAAAGTAGAATCAAGCTTCGCTTGGTCTTGGCCGGTTGCGACGCCCGGGATTGCAAGCGTAGCAGATCCGGAAGCGACAAACCGGCGACCCCCGCCAACCCCGCCTTCAACACATTGCGACGGCTGACGAGAGCAAGCCCCTCGCGGCGCATGGCGTTGAAATTCATGAATGCATGGGTATGCGAATGGTTCGTCGGCATCAACAATCTCCAAGGCAGGCGGGCGGCACGGCAGAGTGTCAAATTTAACCGAGAACGATTTCGAAGGCAATGGAATAAGGGCGTTTGCCGCAAGTCACTTGTTGCCTAACAGCAAATCCACTACCCAGCAACCACGAACGTGAGGCCCATCACTGCGGCAATGGTGGATGATCTCGTCGCTGTCGCAACCGGCGTCCATCAGAGCGTCGGCCAGGATCGGCATGTGGTCGAAGGCGCGGTCGTCATATATCGCCTGAGATATTTCCCGCACATTTGTTGTAAGCCAAGATGGATCGAGTGAAACCAAACGAAATGGAAGGGGACCGAATATTTCACGAATCAGCACGCACTGGCCGGCACGCTCCGCGTCTCTGGCGCAATTGCCCTTTCCAATCCACTCTTTGGGCAACGCCATTTCGATATTCTGAAAAGCTTCGCCAAATGATAAGCTATCCGACGCCGCTCGTTTGAACGCAAGTTCTCTCTCTTGAAATAAGAAAGGGTCCAAGCGAAGGACCACGTTCTTCGCGGCTTCCGCCGCGTATGAAGCCGAATCTTCGGCAGCATCCCAAGCATCGTGATGAACCACCGTAAATACACTCCCCGGCTTTCCCCAAGCTTTGCCGCGAAGCTCAATTTTCGTCGCCAGACCATCGGCAAATCGTTCCGCGAATTCGATGGTTTTGCGGCAATCTCTCTTGTCGGTCAAATGATGAAAAATCCGCTCGTGACATGCCACCGCGAATAATCGCAATTTTCGGTCGCTCGCCTTGCCCTGGAGAGACATCAACATTGGGGTCGGGTCTGTGCAATTTCGCCACTCTGTTTCGGTCATGTCGCCACGTTCACCAAATGGAAATGGTCTGCTATAACCGCCTCGTTGCCATACATGATCGTCGTATCCTGGCATCCAGTCGACTCTGCAATTCGCTGTGCATCGAATCGTGCTTGCTGTTCTTCCATCTCGCGCAATACCTCCTCGCCCGGCACGCCGTCATCCATCGGCTCGGTGCATTTCTGCAAATCAGCCGCGGTGAAGGATTCACGCGCGAGTCGATAAGCTTCTGCCAACACTTCCGGCGTGCATTCATACTTCAGCGCCTCGCCTTTGTAGTCTTCGAGCCGAATGAGTCTCATCGGTTGTCTCCACTTGGAAATGATGACCTATTCCAACGCTCAAAACTCCGCGATGCCCGGCATCCTAGGATTTGCAAACGTTGACCACGCCGTTTAGTCCAGAATCTTGAAGCCTTTGATGAAGACAACCTTCTGATCCTCGTCAACGCCGTAATCGACAACGATTGGGTGGATGGCCGCTTGGCGAATTTCCAAGCGAAGGGTAGTCAACGTGTAGAGCGCTTCGCCGAAGACACGTGGATCACGTTGAAGGCGCCGTACGATCTCGCGATAGGCAATCAGGAAACGTTGCCCTCGACCACTATCCTCGGCCTGTTGATGAAGATGACGCAACCGTGATTTCTGAAATTGCGACATGGAAACGGAGTATCGCCGAGGTGCACCGTTACCCTCGCTCATGATCGACTTCTCGCTTCATCGAATTTCCGTTGCTGCTCCTCCATCTCGATCAACACTTCTTCTGCCGACACACCATCGTCGAGGGGTTCGGTGTACTTTTGCAAATCGGCAGCCGTGAACGCTTCGCGACCGAGCCGATACGCTTCCGCCAGTTCTTCAGGCGTCAAATCACGGATTTCCGGGAACACAATGACTTCTTCGGGTCGTAAAATTCTCATGCTTTTTCTCCACCAAAGGATGATGCATTCTACCGCCAAGTCGATGCATCCCGCAAGCCTCAAAACTCCGCACTCCCCGGCGTCCTTGGAAACGGAATCACGTCGCGAATGTTGGCCATGCCGCTTAGGAAGAGAATGGTTCGCTCAAGCCCTAAGCCGAAGCCGGCGTGGGGAACCGTACCGTAGCGGCGTAGGTCGAGATACCATTGGTAGCCTTCCGGATTCAGGCCCTGTTCCTTCATCCGGGACTCCACCACGTCGAGTCGCTCCTCGCGTTGGCTGCCTCCAATAATCTCTCCAACACCCGGCACCAACACATCCATGGCACGGACTGTCCTGCCGTCGTCGTTGACTTTCATGTAGAACGGCTTGAGCGTGCGCGGGTAGTTGTAGAGAATCACGGGGTTCTTGAAGTGTTTCTCGGTGAGGAATCGCTCATGCTCCGATTGCAGGTCGTTCCCCCAGGCGACCGGAAATTCCCAGGTCTGGCCGGATTTCAGCAAGATATCGACCGCTTCGGTGTAGGAGACACGCAGGAACGGCTTCTCAAGCACCGTCTTCAAGCGAGTGAAGACTTCCTTGTCGACGCGTTCCTGGAAGAACCTCAAGTCTTCGTCGCAGCGCTCGAGAGCGTCCTTGATGATGCGTTTCAGAAACGCCTCGGCCAAGTCCATGTTGTCCGTGAGTTCGTAGAAGGCCATTTCCGGCTCAATCATCCAGAACTCGGCCAGATGCCGGGGAGTATTGGAGTTCTCAGCACGGAACGTTGGGCCGAAGGTGTAGACCTTGCCCATCGAACAGGCGAACGACTCGACTTGGAGTTGGCCGCTGACGGTGAGGAATGCGGGCTTGTGGAAGAAGTCTTTCGTATAGTCGATGGCACCCGTCTCGGTTCGCGCCGGTTTCTCAGGGTCGATCGTCGAGACTCGGAAAAGCTCGCCGGCCCCTTCGCAATCGCTGGCGGTGATGATCGGCGTGTGGATGTAGAGGAAACCTTGCTCCTGAAAGAAATCGTGAATTGACTTGCAGACTTGATTGCGCAACCGAGCGATGGCACCAAAAGTATTGGTCCGCGGCCGTAGGTGGGCGATCGTCCGCAAGAATTCGTACGAGTGGCCTTTCTTCTGGAGCGGATAAGTCTCCGAGTCGGCCCCGCCCAATACTCTAACACTCGTGGCCTGGACTTCGGTCGGTTGCCCCTTGGCCGGCGAGGCTTTGACTTCACCTTCGACGGCGATGCTGGCGCCCGTTGGGATCTTCTTGATCTCGCTCTCGTAATTCGCCAATTCGCCGGGAGCGACGATTTGCACGTTCCCCTGGCAGGAGCCGTCGTTCAGTTCGATAAAACTGAACCCGCCCTTCGAATCGCGGCGGGTGCGAACCCACCCTTGCAGCAGAACCTGCTTGCCGATGGCTTCGACTTTACGGGCGTCGGCGACGGTGATCTTTTCCATGAATTGCTCCAGATGGCGTCTGTTTCCGATTCGGGGGTCACTTCTTTTTCTGCATCTTCGCCCAATTATCCCGCAACGTCACCGAGCGATTGAACACCAGCTTGCCCGGCGTCGAGTCCTTGTCGACGCAAAAGTAGCCGAGGCGTTCGAACTGGTAGCGGCTGCCGACGGCGGCACCGGCCAGGCTCGGTTCCAGCTTGCAACCAGGGACCACTTCCAGCGATTTCGGGTTCAGGTTCACCTTGTAGTCTTGCCCTTCCGGAACGTCGTCGGGGTCGGGTTTGGTGAACAGGTGATCGTAAAGGCGAACTTCCGCATCGACGGCGTGTTGGGCTGATACCCAGTGAATCGTCCCCTTCACTTTGCGGCCATCGGGAGAGTCGCCGCCACGGGTGGCGGGGTCGTAGGTGCAACGAACTTCGGTGATCGCGCCGGTCGTCGGGTCCTTGACGACGCCGGTGCAGGTGATGAAGAACGCGTAACGAAGCCGGACTTCGCGGCCTATTCCCAAGCGGAAAAAATCCTTCGCGGGGGTTTCCTGGAAGTCGTCTTGCTCGACGTAGATGACACGCGAAAACGGCACTTTCCGCGAACCGGCCGACGGATCCTCCGGATTGTTGACCGCTTCCAGTTCATCCGTTTGGCCTTCGGGATAATTCTCGATCACGACGCGCAGCGGCCGCAAGACGCCCATCACGCGCGTGGCCCGCTTGTTGAGATCCTCGCGAAGAGCATCCTCGAGCCAGGCGATATCGTGATGGCCCTCGAACTTCGCGATGCCGATGCGTTCGCAGAATTTCCGCATCGCCTCCGGCGTGTAGCCGCGCCGCCGGACGCCGGAAATTGTCGGCATGCGCGGGTCGTCCCAGCCGTTGACGTGCTTTTCGGTCACGAGTTGAATCAGCCGGCGTTTGCTGAGCACGGTGTAGGTCAGGTTGAGCCGGGCGAACTCGATCTGCTGCGGGTGGTGGATGCCAATGTTCTCGATGTACCAATCGTAAAGCGGGCGATGGTTTTCGAATTCGAGCGTGCAGATCGAGTGGGTGATCCCTTCGATCGAATCCGATTGGCCGTGCGCGTAATCGTACATCGGATAGATGCACCACTTGCTGCCGGTGTGCTGATGATCCGCGTGGAGGATGCGGTACATCACTGGATCGCGCATGTTGAAGTTCGGCGAATTCATGTCGATCTTCGCTCGCAAGGTGCGCGTCCCGTCGGGGAACTCGCCCGCTTTCATACGGCGGAAAAGATCGAGGTTCTCCTCGACCGAGCGGTTACGGAACGGGCTCTCCTTGCCTCCCTTGACGTCGCCGCGATGCTTGGCCACCTCTTCGGCGGTCAGGTCACAGACGTACGCCTTGCCGTCCTTGATAAGTTTCTCGGCCCAGTCGTAAAGCTGGTCGAAATAGTCGGACGCGTACAGTTCGCGATCTTCCCAATCGCCGCCCAGCCAGCGGACGTCTTCGCGAATCGAATCGACGTATTCCTGCTCTTCTTTCGTCGGGTTGGTATCGTCGAAGCGGAGATTGAACTTGCCGGCATACTTAACCGCCAGTCCGTAGTTCAGGCAGATCGACTTGGCGTGGCCGATGTGCAGATACCCGTTCGGCTCCGGTGGAAACCGCGTATGCACCCGCCCGCCGAACCGCCCGCTGCGGCCATGTTCCTCGATGATCTGTTCGATGAAGTTGAGGGTGGGAGTGGATTCGGGACTAGCCATCGAACGGGTTCCTTATCCTGTTTTTGAATGCCTTCTTCATGTGACGGCCATCTGAAATCGTTCCGGAACGGCCTGTCGCTCATGGAGATAGTTTGCTAAAAAACGAGTTTGAAGCAAGGCGTGGAAGTCGAAAGAGGAAGGCTCCTTACGGATTGCCTATGCTCTTAGCCGCGTTTGCCAGAACGCGGGTGGCGCTCGAAAGAACTTCGCGTTCTGGTGAACGCGGTCACAATCGGAGGGTCTGCCATGCGATTCGCATTCACCCTTTTCACTTCGCTGACGCTCCTTGGTCTCTCCACCGGACGTTGCATAGCGCAAAACAGGGCCGTGCCCGACATCGAAAAACGACAAGCGGAGATCCAGAAGGAAATCGAGGACCTGCAAAGGCGAATCAAAGTCCTCCAGGCCGAACTCGGCGGCCATCGCGGCGGCGGCCTCTTCACGAAAGGAATAATCCAGGAGTTGATTTTTAACGGGGTCGTTCTCGATCGAGCGGAGGGTCTCTGCTATGTTGCGAACAAGAATACTCAGATCATCTATTCGGATGGGGAAAAAGCCACCACGGCCGATCTCAAAATCGGCAAGCGTGTGAGTGTCTGGGCGAACGACAACCTACGGGCCCTGAGTAATCCGGCACAGGCCGCCGCCTTCACCATCATCATCGAAAAGGAAAAGCCCGTCATCGCTCGTGAAATACCTGTCGGCAGGGATGCGGACGAGATTTTCAAACACGTTGACTTTGCCAAGGAGTATCTGGCATTTTGCCGGATGGAAGACGATGCGGGCGGAAGCAAATTCTCGTTCAAAGTCTCGTCGGACAAGGACGGGCCAATCGTCGATATAACGTACCACCGCTCGTCAGCCAAAGGCCCCGACGGGCACGTGACCACCAACATTTTCGTCATTGCGAAAAACGCACGGATCACCGGCCACCAGGGCGTGGTGAAAAAGATCACGAGCGTCGAGGAACTGGCAAAGGCGTTGCAAGGCACCAAGTAGATGAAGGTGGAGCATCCGATGATTTCAACCTCTCCGTTCATCCGACGCGACCAGGCCGACGTGCAACCGTGGGTCGAAACCTGCGGCATGATTCGGCCGCTGATCGAGGAAAAACACCACGCCGCCGCCGAGGTGCATCACCTGGAAATCACCGATGCCAAGATGCACTACCACAAGAAGACCGACGAAATCTACTACATCCTCGGCGGCCAGGGCCGCATGAGCTTGGATGACAACGAAATCGAACTCCACGAGGGCGTGGTCGTCTACGTCCCGCGCGGCATCAAGCACAGGGCGTGGGGAGAATTGAAAGTATTGGTGGTTTGCATTCCACGCGGGGTGTTGGATGATGTGCATGAGGTGTGAGAACGGCGTGGATTAGATGCGAACTGGCTTTGTTTTAACGAGGGACGATCATGCGAATAGCCAATCTTGCATTCTGTCTATTCCTTGCCACACATGTTGCAGATGGTCTACCGGGTGGCCATGCCGCCGATGCTCCAAAATTGCCGCCAAAGGCAGAATCTGCGATGGTCCTCCGCTTGGTCTCGGTGAACGACGACTATGGTGAAGGTCGAAATCCGCCCTCGATGGTCCAATATAGTGGCAAAGGATCGTTTACCAACTCCGATGGGAATCTGGCGTTGAAAGACCTCAAAGGGCTGTTGCGCCAAACAGACGAAGACAAGAAAATAGGACGTCCCGCCTACCTCCTCATTGAGGTGCCAAAGGGAATTTCATTGGATGAGCTAGTGGTGGATCTCAACCGCCTTCGAAAAGATACTTCGCCGGACACAAATGCGGTGGTCTTTATTCGAGTGGAAGGGTTGGAAGAGTTTCCTCCAAAGAAGAAGTAAGGCAGGCGATCCGAAGGCTCGTAGGT
>JAIOQJ010000381.1 GCA_021413475.1 Planctomycetota bacterium
TCTCGCTTGCACTACCACCATTTCCAGGATTTCGGCGCGGGGATTGCCAGCGGCTCGTTCCTGACCGGTGGGATGGTGGTCTGTCCGTGCAGCATGGGCACGGTGGCGGCCATCGCTCATGGGGTCTCGGGAAATTTGATTCAGCGGGCGGCGGATGTGCATCTGAAAGAGCGACGGAAATTGGTGCTGGTCCCGCGTGAAACTCCGTTGGGCTTGATCCAGTTGCGAAATCTGACAGCCGTTGTCGAGGCAGGGGCGGTGGTCCTGCCGGCGATGCCGGCGTTCTACACGAAGCCGAAATCGCTCCAGGACATCGTCGATTTCATCGTCGGCCGCGTGTGTGATCAGCTTGGCGTGCAGCATTCCTTGTTTGAACGGTGGGGAGATTCGAAGGAAACGAAGGTGGAAGAGTAAGAAATGAACCACAGAGACACCGAGACACATAGAAGAGAAGAGGAGATTTCTTCGTAGGACGGCCTTCCAAGGCCGTCCATGTCTTAGCGGACGGCCTTGGAAGGCCGTCTAACGAAGAAAGAAGGCGATTTTGAAGGAAACGCCATGAGCCAATCGCTGCGGGAACAGGCCCTGTCGATCTGGAAAGCCGGCGTCGACGCCGTGCGGCCGGAGATCTTATTGCCCGGAGCGTTGCGTGAACCTCGGATGCAAAACGCAATCGAGAAGGCGAAGCGAATCATTGTCGTTGGTGCGGGTAAAGCGGGCTCGGCCATGAGTGTCGCTCTCGAGCAAGCTCTCGGATCGCACTTGGCGAAAGTGGAAGGAATCGTCAACGTCCCCGCCGACACCGTCCGTGCAACGCAGAAGATTCAACTGCATGCCGCACGCCCGGCCGGGAGCAACCATCCCACGGCCGAGGGAGTGGCCGGCTCGGAGCGCATGCTCGAGCTTGTTTCCTCCGCGGGCCCAGAAGATATCGGCATCTGTTTGCTCTCGGGCGGCGGGTCGGCTCTGCTCCCCGCCCCCGCGAAATCGATTTCGCTCGCCGACAAGCAAGTGGCGACGCGGCTTCTGCACTCGTGCGGTGCGACCATTCACGAGATGAACGCGGTTCGCAAGCATCTCTCGCGGATCAAGGGAGGCAGGCTGGCCCAGGCGTTCACGGGGCGATCGCTCGATTCCCTGGTGATTTCCGACGTGGTCGGCGACCCGCTCGACGTGATCGCCTCCGGCCCAACCGCGGCCGACCCGTCAACCTTCGCGGATGCCTGGGCAATCATTGAAAGATTCGATCTCGTCGCACGGATGCCGATACCGGTGGTCGATCTCCTTCGCGAAGGCATGGCTGGCCGGATTCCAGAGACGTTGAAGACCTTGCCCGCTCACGCGAGAAATGTGTTGATCGGCAACAGTCGGGTTGCAATTGATGCCGCCAAGGCAAGCGCGATGGGATTGGGCTATCGCGTCCTCGATCTCGGTTCGTTCATCGAAGGGGAGACCCGACAGGTCGCGATTGCCGTTGCGGGGATCGTGCGGTCGATTCAGGAAGAACGACAGCCGTTCCCGGCACCGGCGTGCCTGCTCATCGGCGGTGAAACGACCGTGACTTTGCCAGAAGGTTCAGGCAAAGGCGGCCGTAATCAAGAGTTCGTGTTGGCCTTGGCCGCGAAACTCGGCCCGAGCGGGATGAAGAACGTCGCGGCCCTCAGCGGCGGCACGGATGGTGAAGATGGGCCGACTGGCGCGGCGGGGGGCGTTGTCGATGAGGAATTCTGTCGCGCCCTTGTGCGCAAGGGTTTGCTCCTCGAAACGGCGTTGGCGAATCACGATGCGTATCCGATGCTTGAGGCATGTGATGCGCTGATTCGCACGGGACCGACCCAGACGAACGTGATGGACCTTCGGGTGTTTCTAATCATGTAAGAACGGATGCGCCAGCGAATTTTGGCTAATTTCACGTCCCGGCTACCCATTCGATAGTAGTCTTTATGCGGGTGCAGTTCCGATTCGTTGCATCAATCACGGACACCCCCCGGCAACGAAACGCGGATTTTTGCAACGAAAACCCCCTGTTTTGCAACGAATACCCCCCGGTTTTGCAACGCATTCCGCCCGTTTTGCAACACATTTGGGGCTTTTTGCAACGAAAGCTAGCGAGTTCCAAGGCCCTGTAAATTCATTTGCGTTTCCGCGAATCGATCCTATCCTCCGCGACTGCCGAGATTGGCTGGTGCATCTTGTGAGAACTGTCTCGCGCAAAGCCGCGAAGGTGCAAAGGTAGACAAGAACGCAATACCTGTCTTTCTTTGTGCCTTCGCGGCTTCGCGCGAGATGGCATTTGAATCGTGTAGAGTTTTTTACATCCTTGAAGATAGCGATTGTAATTTCTTCCATTCGGCCTGGGCGTTTTGACACTTCTTTCGGACGAAATGCGTCGCAAATACCGATCCGTCATCAATTTGCGTCATTTGGACGAAATGTCCGCGCAAGTTGGCACACCTCTTGCATTCTTTTCGGTACCAAGCCCAAACGGGGCTGGAACAGAGAAAAGGTTTCAAGGACCGGAACCCTTGAAACGAGTTCAGGACTGAACACCCTGGGCTTCGCATGAAGAGTTGATCCTTGCTATTCGGTTGGCCTCTTTTGGCCGCCGTTTCATATATAACCGCGTCGCGTTAACCCGCGACGCGGACTGCATCCCCCTTGGCGGCCCCCTCTGCCACCAAGTTAAATTCTCCTCCACCCGCTCCGTCCCCCACGGAGCGGGTTTTTCTGTTTACAGAATTCCACATCGCCGGTATCTCCCGCATCCACTGCGATCAAGAAATCCTGACCACGGATTTCACTGATAACACGGATCAGGACAATCTGCTTGCGGCTCTTATCAGTGCTATCCGTGAAATCCGTGGTGAATGAATTTCGCGAAGGACCGAGGAGGCGCGATGCGTTTTCGCTGGATCGGATTTCTGACACTCTGGACGTTCCTGTCGGGCCCGATCTTCGCGTTGCCGAACAAGACCGAGCCAGTGCCGAGTAAAATTCAAAATGAGAAACGGCCGCTCGCGGCGGAGCGCATTTCACGCTCCGCCGCAAGCGGCTCAAATTGAAATCAATTCTTCTTCGCCTTCGGCGCTCCCCATGTCGGTGCCACGTTGCTCTTGTTCCACTCATCCCACGCGGCTTGCAGTTCCTTGACCTTCTCCGGGTTCTTTGCCGTGAGATCGGTCTTCTCGCCGAGATCGTCCTTGAGGTTGAACAATTTTTTGCCGTCGGAACCGTTGGCTTCAACGAGTTTCCAGTCGCCCTTGCGCACGGCAGTCTGCTTGCCGAAGCGCCAGAACAGGCTCTCGTGCGGCGGCTTGTCGTCCTTGCCTTCCAGATAGGGGAGCAAGTTCACCCCGTCGAACTTGGCGTCCTTCGGGTTGATGCCCGCCGCCGCCAGTGCCGTCGGCTGGATGTCGAGTTGAATCACGGGTTGGTCGTAAACTTTGCCGGCCGGGAGCTTGCCTTTCCACTGCACCATCCAGGGCACGCGGATGCCGCCTTCCCAGGTGGTCGCCTTGTGGCCGTTGAGCGGACCATTGTTCGAGGCGTTGACCGCGGGGCCGCCATTGTCGCTGATGAAGAAAATCAGGGTGTCTTCTTCGATCTTCGCGTCCTTGAGTTTGGCGAGCACCAGGCCGATGTTGTCGTCCATCGCGCTCATCAAGGCACAGTAGATTTTGCGATTGCCGGTGAGCGATTCGAAGCGTTTCAAGTACTTGTCGGAGGCTTGCAACGGCATGTGGACCGCGTTGAAGGCGAGATAAAGGAAGAACGGCTTTTCCTTGTTGCGATCGATGAACGACACCGCTTCGCGGCCGAAGGCGTCGGTCAGGTATTCTTTCTCATCCACTTTCTCGGTGCCGCGTAAGATGTCCGGCCCCATGTTCGGGAAATAGGGATGGGCTCCACCCAGGAAGCCGTAATGCTCGTCGAAACCGCGTTTCAAAGGATGAAACTTGGGGTCGTAACCGAGGTGCCACTTGCCGACGATGCCGGTCCGGTAGCCGGCCGCCTTGAACCGATCAGCAATGGTGGTTTCTTGGAGCGATAGGCCGTTCTGGCCGTCGTTGTCCTTGGGCCCGGGATTGAACTCGTGGCCGAACCGCGTTTGATACCGGCTAGTGAGCAACCCTGCGCGGGTCGGCGAGCAATATGGGCCCGAGACGTAGCCGCTCGTGCAGCGCACGCCGTTCTTCGCAAAGGAGTCGATGTTCGGCGTCGAGACATCTTTGCAGCCGTGAACGCTGACATCGCCGTAGCCCATGTCGTCGCCGACGATCACCAACACGTTCGGCTGGCGAGCGTCGGCATTTCCCATCGCCAGGCCCCATGCCAATAGGACGGCGAGCCATTTCCAATGCGTCATGTTGAGAGATCCTTTCCAGTGAAATCAAATTCGATGTTTTGCCTCGAGTCGCAGAGTTCCTGAAGACTCTCCCGGCAGCGTCATCCGCCTCTCAACTTACATTTCGAATCGTTAAGCAACCAGAATGCGAACGTGCCGGAGATGACAAAGTGCGACATGACAACGTTGTGAAAAGCCAAGCGAAAATTCTGACCAGTGAGTCCCATTTCGCCGGGCCCGTCGAGCAGGATAATTCTAGTGCGTGAGTTGCGTTGTTACTTTCCACGACGTATTCCATCTCGCTGCATCAAGTGATCGTCCTGACGCGATTCGCGCGGCTTTCAGTGCTTTGCACAAGCGAACATGCCGCGACGCGCCGACGAAGGAGATTCAGCCCTGCCTAGCACGTGGTTTCAACAAGCGGGATTTTTGTCAATCTCGGCAAGATGTGGCGTTTGTATGTGATGCTAAAAGATCTTCGGGTCGCGAATCCGTCAATTCCCCGCCGAAAAATGGACAAGGCACGCAACGTGCGGTATAGGTTTTTGCACGAAGCACATACAAGCCGCTTCACTGATTCACCAGTGAAGCGTCAGCATTCGGTTCAGGACGCCAATGCCGAGGCAACTCCGCCGTTGCTTCGGTAATCGCGAAGGCGCGACCTTTCTGTTTTTCTCGCTCAGCACCACCAACATCTAGAGTCTCTAACGGGAGTAATTGCCGTGTTCGTGCAACCATTCATCCATTGGAAAATTTGGCTCGCCTCGTTCGTCATCCTGGCTTTCGGGGCGACCGTGGCCCAGGCTCAGCCCGCGAAGGTTTCCGTGTTGCGGATTGGCGCGACTGGCACCATCACCGGCAATGCCGACAGTGCCAAGGAAAAAGCGGGCCATGAGACTCTGCGGAAATTCATCAAGGAAGAAACATCGCTAACGAGCGAAATCGTCGGCCAAGAAAAATGGCAGGAACTGACGGAGAAACTCGCGAAGGGGCAATATCATCTTGGTGTCTACCAGGGCTTTGAGTTCGCTTGGGCCCAAGAACGTAATCCAAACCTAAAGGCTTTGGCCGTCGGCATTAATAGCTATCGTTATCCTGTCGCTTGCGTGATGGTCCGCCGCGATAATCCCGCCAAGGACTTTACGAGCCTCAAGGGGCAGACCTTGGCCGTTTCGACCTCCGGTCAGGATTGCCTGAGTCTCTTCGTGGAACAAACCTGTTTGGCCGACGGCAAGCACACGAACGAGTTTTTCTCCAAGATCGCTTCGTACGAAAATATCGAGGATACGCTGGACGACATCGTGGACGGCAAAGTGAGTGCCACCGTCATCGACCAGGCGGGTTTGGACGGCTACAAGCGCCGGAAGCCGGGTCGTTTCAATCAGTTGAAAGAGATTGCTCGCTCGGGTGCCTTTCCTCCGATTGTGATCGCCTACTGTGGCTCGACGTTGGACGACGCCACCTTGAAGCTCTTCAAGAGTTGCCTGTTGACGGCCGCACAAAAAGAAAAAGGAGAGTTGCTACTGACGCTTTCGCATCTATCGGCATTCCAGGAAGTGGCGGCCGAATTCCCCACGATCCTGGCGGAGACGCGAAAGGCGTATCCGAAGGATTTGCGGAAGTGAGATTTGGCGAGCCGGCTC
>JAIOQJ010000382.1 GCA_021413475.1 Planctomycetota bacterium
GCCGCTCGTTGGCCCCACGAACCCGCGCATAACTAGCCGCGCCGAGACCCAGGGCGGCACCGGTCGCGGCCGACTTGCGGATAAAACTGCGTCGATCGACCGGCGAGGGGTCAGGCATGAAAAGAGGCTCCGTGGTCGCGACAATCAACGGATGATCTTACCAACCAGTTAATTCCTATCCTTCATTATCAAGTATTTCCGGCGTCGGTCCAGTAAATCGTGGCAAGCCAGGCTGCGTAAGCACCTGGAGGGTTTAATCCTCCAGGTGCTTACGCAACCTGGCTCGCCTTACCGCGCCGCTCGCGAATCGCCTTCGACTTCTATCGCAGCCCCGCCAGTTCCTGCAACAGGTGCCAGTTCTCAAGCCGATCCTGCTTCGCGAGCAGAATGGTCTCCGAGGGGTTGCCGTCCTTGTCGAAGTGCTTCGAGAAGCGGCCTTCGCTGCGGGCGAAATCGACGAACGTGACTTCCTCGCCCGATTTCGGATGCTTGAACCAGTCCTCCTTCAGGTTCGGGTTTCCTTGCAGCGAGATCCGCTTCTTCAAGGTGTCGCCGGCACGGGGATCGTGGATCACCAGCGGGAACGCCCGCGTATCAACTGCTAGCCGGGCCTGTTCGCCGGCCATGTTGTCGGCCACGCCGTGTTCCGGCTGGCACGTCGTGTAGCAAACGACGATGGCCGGTCCGTCGAATTCCAGCGCGCCAAGCACTGAACGATAGAAGTGATTGACGTGGGCACACGTCGTCTGCGCCACGAAGACGCGCGGATGCATCATGGCGATCTGAGCAATCTCCTTACGGCGTTCCTGCTTGCCGCCGTAGACCTTGCCGTGGACGCTCATCTTGGTGTTCTGGCCGGTGAAGCTTGCCGTCGAGGCCTGGCCTCCGGTGTTCGAATAGACCTGGGTATCGAGCACGAAGACTTTGATGTTCTGCCCGCTGGCGAACATCCGCGATAGGGCCTGGAAGCCGATGTCGAACATGGCCCCGTCGCCGCCGATGCACCAAAGCGGCCGATTCTGCCAGCCCATTTGATCCCAGCGCATCCGTACGCCGAGGGCGTAGGTCGGTGCGTTTTCGAATAGCGAATTGGTCCAGGGGACCAAGTAGGGGTTATAGGGATAGGTCGAGGTGTAAACCGTGTTGCACCCGGTGGCGGCCACGATGCCCCACTGGTCGCCGTATTTCGAACCGGTGGCGGCACACATCATTCGCAAGGCGGTTCCCTCACCGCAACCCGCGCACGAACCGGCACCACCCACGTACAAGTGAGTCTGCTCCTTCAGCATCATGTCGATCAGTAGGCTGTCGGAGATGTACTTATCGTTGCTCGGCCCCATGTTCTTGAAGAGCCGATGGCTCTTGCGGGCCTTGTTCATGACATCGTCGGATTTGGCGATCATCTTCAAGGCGTTGTCGTCGCAAACGGTCACGCACTCGGCACAACCCTTGCACTTCGAGGGGTCAATGATGATCTGAAACATCCCCCCCTGGCCGGTCTTGCGCTTGCCGACGTCGTAGTACTTTTTCGTTCGCGACCATTGAGCCTTATACATCTCGCGGTCGGCTTCGGGAATTGCCTGCAGTTTAGTTTCCCACTCGTCCTCCGCCAACACCTTGCCGAGGATGGCGGTGTCGGGGCATTCCGTCACGCAGTCCATGCAACCCGTGCAGTTAGAGGTGATGTACTCCGGAATTTCCGGCGAGATGTTGCTGAAGTCCCGCAGCGTGGCGGTCCCCGCCGGGATCAAGGAGCGAGCGGTCGTAAGATCGGCCGGCAACATCTCATCGCCGTCGCCGTCCTCGTAGCCGCGAATGATGCGTTCGTTGAAGTCGTTCACATCAAGCACCGGCAAGTGAACCATCTTGTAGGGACGGTCCACGGTGGTGCCGTAGCTGTTGTTGTTGAACGGATCGCGCTCGGTGGCGTCGTTCATCGAAGGAGCGGGGAGAGTCGCTGCCGGCATGTAAATTGCTCCTCGTTCCCAAGCGGTGCGAGGGAACGTGTGTGAGACTAACTTGGTCGAATGGGATTCATCAAAATCACTTTCACTTCCGGGTGATTCTGTCTGCTTGTAGTTTCTACGTCCGCGTCGTTGAGGAACTCATCCACAATTCTCACCGAAACGGGAACGCCTGCGACCAGTTGCTTGATCGCCTTTTCGGATCCAAGCTCCATCGTTGTGTAAGAAATCTCCGATCCAACATTTGGCCGCAAGGTTACATCCTGGCATGCCACTATTTTTCGAACACCTGCAAAGATCATTTTGGCCGGGTTGCCTTTCCACCGTATGGTACCGTCGTCTCCCAACAGATCATCGCAACCGCGTGCCTCGGCTTTTGTAAACGCCTCTTCGCTGTTGCGCGCTCGAATTAGGACGATGTTCTCCCATACTGTGAATGTTCACTGCCTGCCCTTTTTGGTTTTGAAGTAATAGACCAAGTGACCGGCGAACCATTTCATCATTGGCACTCTTCACAAAGATCGCTTATTCAGTTCGGCGTACGTTCGCGCGACTCTCCGGAAGCCCTTCGAGTCGCGGCTAAACATCACCCGGCGGCCATCACGCTTGCGGGGATCTCGCGCATCTCGCCGTATCCTCGTTTGATACAGTGCATGTTCTCCGCGACGACGCGGTCGCCGCGCGTGCCGAAGTATTTGCGACGGGCTTTCTCGAGGCCCGCATAAACCTGCTCGTCCGTCATGTTGCTTTCCTTGACGTAGGGCGTCAGCTTCAAGAAAGCACCTAGCAGGACGATGCCCTGCATGCGCATCTGCAAGTCGGGTTCGGAGGCGATCTCGCGAGCGATCCGCACCATGTCCGTGTAGTAGACGCGGATTTTCTTATCGCGGATCGTCTTCTTGTTTCCCGGAGAGATATACGCCCAGACGTCAGCGGGCTCGGCGTGCGGCGATTGCATGAAGATCGCGCCGCCGGGGACCAAGCCTTTCAGAGTGCCGCCGCTGAGGATCGCGGTCGGGTCGTTGATGCAGAGGAGTTCCACCCGCTCCAACTCGGCGTGCATGTAGATGTGGGAGTCGGCCACCGTCAGGTAATAGGTGGTCGGCAGGCCCTTCTTTTCCGAGCCGTATTTGGGATAGGCTTGCACATCCTTGCCGAAAACGTTGCCCGCGATGGTAGCGATCACCTTGTTGGTGGTGACCGAACCGAAGCCGCCGACCGAGTGGCCGCGCATCGAGAAACCGCCATGCGGTCGTAGGTCAGGGTCGTCGGTGCGCTTCAGTGCCAACGGATGATCGATGCCGACACAGAAATAGTGTGGGCCGTTGTGGATCATGTTCTGGAAGGACGCGATGATGTCGGCGGGGCGGACGTCGCGGCTGCCCAAGCCCGCGGAGCCGTGATAGATACGCGGCGGTTTGTCGATCTTCTCTTGCCCGTTCTGTCCACTGACGGCATCGCAGAACGCGGCCTTGATCTCGCGCGTCAGGTGGTTGCCCGTGGTCGAGAGCGGGTCGTCGAGTCGTTCAAAGACCGTGAAGGCGGTGCAATCCTTCAGGGCATCGACGATTGCTTTGGCCGGGAACGGTCGGAACACGAACACCGTCAGGCAGCCGGCGGGAATCCCCTTCGACCGGAGATAATCGACCGTGACCTTCGCGGTCTCCATGTAGCAGCCCATGCCGACGAGGATGAACTCGGCATCCTCACAACGGTACGGCTCAACGAAATCGTATTTGCGTCCCGTCTTGCTGTGGAAAACTTCGAAGGCGTCGGTCAGTGCCGCGTCGATGCGGTCGTAGTACCAGCGCTGAGCGATTTTGCCCTTCATGTACGAATCCTGATTCTGCACGACGCCCGACATCATCGGGCTGGCGGGATCCATCAGGTTCGAGAGTTTCTTGGGATCGCTGATGAACTCCTTCATGAACTCGAGTTCGGGCAGGCGGACCGTCTCGACGGTGTGCGTGGTCAAAAAGCCGTCCTGCACGCTGAAAAACGGCGTCTGGCTGGCCTCGGCGGCCCGGCGGCAGATTAGGCAGAAATCGCCCGCTTCTTGCGCGTTTCGGGCGAAGGTCATGCCCCAGCCGACATCGGCGACCGACATCACGTCGTCGTGGCCAGCATGCACGTTCAGGCCCTGGCTCGTCAGGGCGCGAGCGCCGATATTCATGACGACGGGGAGCCGTTTGCCGGAGATGGTGTAGAGCACCTCCTTCATCAGCACGAGGCCTTGGCCGGAGGTGAAATTAGTCACCCGGCCGCCGGCGACGGCGAAGCCTTCGCAGACCGAAGCGGCGGAGTGCTCGCTCTCCGGTTCGAAGAACATTAACTTGTCGCCCCAGAGGTTGGTTTGGCCATTCATGACGGCGGCGTTGAATCCGCCACCCATCGTCGTCGAACTTGTAATTGGATATGCACCGGCGGCTTGCGAGATGTTGATTTCGACATGGACAACCGCTTCCGCGCCGTCGCATGTCGTCGGTATGCCGGGATAGGGATATTGGCCCTCCGCGGCACCGCCCTCAATGGGCTTGGGCGTCCGCATCGGTTCTTTGACTGCGATGCTCATGAATCCCTCTTTCTCGTCCTGTTAAAGTGTCTCGAAATTCACCTTCATCCCAAAGATGTACACGGAAAACGCAAAGATTGGGGCGCAGGAAGATCGCGCACCGGTCTTGATCGAAAAAGAATTATCGCGAGCGACGCCGGTCGAGCTTGAAGACCATCGACACGTAGCGTTCATCCTCGATGCTCGGGAAGCCGAGCAACCGCCGATCGGACCCCGGCTTGGTCGGGCACCAGCGAAGGACGTCGCCTTCGATGTGGTAAATGCACATGGAAATAAGGCCCTTGACCTTGGTCGGACCTTCCTCGATCAGCATGTCGAGTTGCTTCGGATGGGTTTCGTCGTCGAGAAAAATGGTGCCCATATAGATGTCACCGTCGAGGAACTCGAAAGTGAAACGACTGCCCGCGATGAGAAATCTCGCTTCGCGAGATCCTGCGACGGATGTCCAGGAACCTTGGAGTTGATCGAGGTCCGTCCGAGTTCTTTTCTCGGAGGGTGCTAACACGGCGGTGGCGGACATGGCAATATCCTCACGCGATACCCGGGAGAGTGGTTCGACGAGGTCGGAGATCGGCCCCGATGGGCATGATTATAACGGCTCTTTCGCATGGTGCAATCAAATAGATGAAGGAGTTGCGAAGGAATTTGGTGACGTTGATTCGAGACTGGGAACGCCATCCACGTGCCATGCCCACGGCTTTGCGTGGGCATGTTGAATGACCGCGAGGCTCTCGCATGCCCACGCAAAGCCGTGGGCATGGCACTCGGACTTCGATTTAGAGAAGACCTAATAACAGATACACACAACCCCTGTCTCAACACTTTTCCGATGGCGGCCGTTCGAATCTTCCGATATATTTCTAATGTTGAATCCTGCCAGGACCTCCCTCCTCGGCCATCATGGCCTTCCGCGGAGTGTTTGCATGCTTACTTTTCTGAATTCCGGCTCGCGCTATTGCGACGGCCTGTCACGACGTTCGTTCCTGAAAGTCGGTGCCCTTGGCCTCGGCGGCTTGACGCTGCCTGCAAGTTTGTGAATTACTGCCTTCGATGGCGAAGTGCATGGATAAGGTTGCCTTGATCCGCTCGATCACCGGGCTCGCCGACGAGCACTCCAGCTGGCAAAACATGGTGGGCGTCGGCCAGAGTACGGCCAAGCGTGAGATGCGGCCGCACATGGGTTCGGTGGTCGCAAAATTGCAAGGAGCGGTCGATCCGCTGGTGCCGCCGTTCATCGATCTCTTCCCGACCATGCAGCACAAGCCTTACAACAGCCCGCACCCAGGCAACCTGGGCCGTTCCGCCGCTCCGGTCCGCGTCGATGGCGATGAAGTCGCCCTGATGAAAAATCTGGCCGTCACGTCGGATCGCTTGGGCGATCGCAAGCAACTCTTGAGCGACATGGATGCTTACCGCCGTGCCACGGATTCGACGGAGCGGGCCGGCTTGGATACCTTCCACGACAAGGCGTTCGATGTCCTCTTCTCGAGTAAGCTCGTCGATGCTTTGGACGTGACGAAGGAAACGGTCGCGGTGCGCGATCACTACGGCCGCGGCTCGCCGAAACATCAGGGCGATGGGGCCCCGCAGTGGAATGATCAATTGCTGATGGCCCGCCGTCTGGTCGAGGCCGGGGCACGTGTGGTCACCGTCGCTTACGGATTCTGGGACACGCACGGCCAGAACTTCAAATCGCTGCGCAACCAACTCCCGCTGTTCGATCGCGGAATCTCGGCCCTGATCGAGGACATCTACGCTCGCGGCATGGACAAGGACACGACTGTCCTCGTCTGGGGTGAATTCGGCCGCACGCCGAAGATCAACAAAGACGCCGGCCGCGATCACTGGGCTCGCGTCAACGGCGCGCTCTTCGCGGGCGGCGGTTTGAAAGTAGGCCAGGTGATCGGCTCCACAGATACCCAGGCTGGCGAAGCCAAGGACGACCCGACCCCGTATCCGAATATCCTCGCCACCGTTTATCACAATCTCGGCATCGATCCGCATTCGATGGTGTACGACGTGTCGAACCGGCCGAGTCCGGTGCTGCCGAGTACGGTGGAACCGATTAGTAAGATTATCTAGCGAGTTTCTTTGTTCGTAGTGACCCGCTTTAGCGGGTCGGACTGCCCAGACCCGCTAAAGCGGGTCACTACGAACAAAAAAGCCGCTTGC
>JAIOQJ010000276.1 GCA_021413475.1 Planctomycetota bacterium
AGGCGAATACGCCTCGGTATTCTTGGGCGCACTTACGTCACCATACACCAATCAATTGTTCGAACGGGCCGCGTGGGTCGTCGACCGCTTTCAGAGCATGCCGGACTTGTCTCTCAATGAGTACATGCGATCGCAATGGTCGCACTGGGGATCGGAATTCGTTCACGAATCACTTTTTGACATGGACGAATAATGGAGATTCCCCGACTGTTGCTCAAAGAATTGACGATCGAAGGAACCGGCGTCGCACCGGCAACGGTAGACTTCGCACCGGGGCTCAATCTGATTGTCGGCGCCTCCGACACCGGCAAGACCTACATTTTTGAAGCCCTCGACTTCATGCTCGGCGCGAAAGACGCGCTTCGAAACATCCCGGAATCGAATGGATACGATCGTGTCGTATTGTCGATCGATCCGGTCGGCCATGTTCCGTTCACCTTGCATCGAGCAACGACGGGCGGAGCGTTCGAGGCGATGGAATACGCCGATGGCCGTGACAAAGAACCGACTGCAACCAAGATTCTAGGCCCGGATCATTCGTCTGATCCCGATGGCTCACTATCGGCCTATCTTCTCAGGGCGATCGGCCTGGAAGGCCGGATGGTGCGAAGCAACCAGAGCGGCAAGCGCCGATCGGTATCGTTCCGCGACTACGCGCATGTCACCCTGGTCGACGAAGAAAAAATCATTCAAAAATCGTCTCCTCTGACGACCGGCAACTACACGACGGCCACGGCTGAGGAGAATTTCTTCGCATTCTTGATGAGCGGCCAGGACGACAGCCAAATCGTGGAGGCAGAGAAAAAGAAGGATCGAACCGCGAGACTTAATGCAGAGCTATCAACCGTTGAGGAAATCCTTGCCGAACGACAGGCCGAACTGTCTGCGATGGCAAAAACGGACGAGTCCGGCGATCAGGTCAGTCGCCTAGAGCAAGCGATCCGCGAGGCATCACAGGCGGTCGTCACCACCAACGAGCAGATTGCCGACACAGAGCGACAGCGATCAGAATTGTTTGACGAACATGTTCAGCTCCAATCGCGTCTACAATTCGTCGACGAACAGCTCAAGCGATTTCGTTTGCTCGACTCGTATTACCAATCGGACAATGATCGCTTGCAGGCTGTGATCGAAGCCAGCCGCGTCGTTCACGAGCTGCCGGAGGGAAGCTGTCCTCTGTGCAATCGGGTGTTTGCCGACGGTGAAGGTCTCGACGGTAAGGCACACAACGAATTCGAAGCCGCGTGCGTTTCCGAGGTCGAAAAGATTGAGCGACTCCGCGTCGACCTCACCGCTGCGATCGCCGACTCGACGGCCGAGCAACTGGAGCTAACGGCGCGAACGGGGACGATCGAAGGCGAAATGAAGTCCATCAATGGAGAACTCCAACGTCTCATCGCTCCGACGAACCGCGTTCAACAATTCGACTTGCCGTTGCTGATAGAGAAGCGCACCTCGCTTGCAAAGGCCGACACGATACGAGCTTCGATTCGCAGCCTTGAGCTTCGCCGTGACAACATTAAAACGGCGTTAGATGAAAAGCCCGCCAAAACCTCATTTGATACGCGAGTCACGACCAGCGCTGCATTCGAATTCTGCAAAGTCGTCGAAGGCATTCTTAAGGAATGGAAGTATCCGGACCTCGGCACCGTTTCACTCGACACGGAAAAGGGGGATTTAGTAATCGGCGGCCAGGATCGTGCGAACAAGGGCAAGGGCTACCGCGCCGTCACCTACGCTGCGTTCGCGATCGGACTCATGAAATACTGCCGGATGAAAGACATCCCGCATCCGGGCTTTGTAATCCTCGACACACCGGTAAATCCCTTCAAAGGCCCGAAGACCAACAATCCGAACGAGCTTGTCACTGACGACGTAAAGGTCGCCTTCTTCGAGTATCTGGCCAACGATACGAGCGGCGACCAGATCATCATCATGGAAAACGTTGAACCGCCTGTTAGCGTCCGCAACCGCGTAAAATATCACAACTTTTCGAAGAATCCCTCGATCGGACGCTACGGCTTCTTTCCATTGCGAAAGTCGTAACCGGCTGGCGTGTTCGTCATTCGCCCGATATGCATGGTCAATTCCGATTCAGCCCGAATCCGATCGTCCGGAGCGCCGCCTTCCAGTGGCACTCTCTGCCGATGATATAGTCGTCGCTCGAATTGATGTCGCAGACTTCGAGCAAGGCGAACTGGAGTTTCTGGGCGTGGTCCGCGCCTTTCGCGTCGAGCAATGCTCTTAGCTCGACGTTGCCGCCGTGGCCGTTCTTCGCGTAGGACGACCAACGTTGCCAGATGCCGACGCCGCCGTAAGCGCTCCCGACATATTGCTTGCCCGTCGTCGTTTCCGTGATGACGTAGACGCCGGACACGTTGCCGAGCGCCGCTTTCCATGAAGCATGCGACTCGCGAACGACGGTGCGGATTTGCTGAAAGGAAAGCAACACCGAATTGAAGCCGGGGAATTCCCCGATCGTCATTCGCTCTTCCCGGATCGAGCTGACGAGCAATGAGTCGGCCCATTTGTCGCCGCGAAGATACGATGCCCGAAATTTCTTGTCGAAAGCGACGATCGCCCTCCCCGTTAGATGCTCTAGTCCGCCGACTTCGCGCGTGTCATACGTAAAGCCGCTTGGCCTGTCCGGTCGACCGACTTTGACGCCGAGCACCTCATAGATGCCCGCGAACAACCATTGCGACGGCCCCAGATAGATCAGCGACAGGATCTGCGAACACTCGAAGTTCTTCTGATTCTGGGTTTCCTGCCAAAGCTTCCAGGTGCCGTCGAAGAATGCATCGAGCGGATTTCCCTCGCCGATGGCGCAATGAATCTTGAAGTCATGGAGCTGCACCCCGGCCAGTTTGATGAGGTCGACGAGTTTCAGCATAAGCGGCGATAAAAAGCGGGCGTATTGGTCACAAGATCGAAGATTGGACTGTCTCAGTTACGCGAGTTCATCTTTGTAGCCAATTGGTTTTAGTAAAAGATAACCAATCTTCTCGGCAGTCAATGTCTCCGCGATACGCAACATATGCCTGCCGCCGCCGTTTAATAAAACCGCTTGCGGGTTTCCAAGCTCGGCATGTTTCGCACGAGCGAATTCCAAGAAAAACTTTTCCCGTTCCGCGTCGACGTTGACGCTGAGTTCGCGCCGCTTAGCGACCAAGAGCTTTTTTCGAGCAACAATGTCATTCACATCGGCGTACATTGGGCCGACGGTCTCGCTGATCTTATCTGCTTCGAGCTTTAAGGCCTCATCCTCCATGCAGATGACCGGCGCATTTGGTCGCAGAATCAATAAATATTTTGCGAAAGATTGCTGCCCGCCTGCCTTTGCCAAAGCATCGAGCACGCCGCCATCGCCGCCCAGATCGGCTTTTAGGCCCTCTGCATACTCTTCGAGCGAATTCCACTTGTTCTTCGTTCCGATTAACTTTGCCTCCACCTCGCTGCGCACATCACCTTTGAAGAATTCCTCCACACAGATCAAGCCGAGCAATCCGGCATCGAGCAATCGCAAGGTATTGAGGAGAGCCTGCGCGATTCCCGGGCTGTTGTCATGCTTCTCCATCGACAGTACGAGCGCGGGGCCACTTCCTGAACTCTCAGCTGGATCGCCTTCGAGATCAAACTCGTTCGGGAAGCCGGGTAGATGGAGCGGGAACATCGCCATGTGCATGTCCTTCAGAGGTTTCTCTCGGTGTCTTAAGCGCAGACATTCTATTGCGTAACTGACCGCAATGGCACCTCGCCGCCCGGCGACCGCGTGCTTCCGGGCTCCGCTTCGCTGCGGTCCGTGCCGGACTTACGAACCCTCTCGCCCCCTGGTGCTGCGGCCTCGCGGCCTGATGCGGTCGCGCGTGCGCGACTGAGGCGTTTTCTTCAAGGGGACACCCCGAAGCCGTCAAGGCTCTAAAGCCGAGCGACCTCCGCGGCTTCCTCCCACTCTTCCTCCGCTGAGCTTCGTGCAGAGCGGTGCCCTCCGCTGCAGTCGGCCTTGACCGCTTCTCCCCGTGCTTTTCGGGCTTCGCCCCCCTTGCGCCGAAAAGCTGTGCGCTTTTTTAGCAAGGGGACTTTTTCAATTCAGAAGCAAGGGAGAACGATATGACCACGACCACTGAAACCACCGCCCGCGTCGACATCTATACTCGCGTCACCAATCGCATCGTTGAGGCGCTCGAAGCCGGGCATCGCCCTTGGCTCAAGCCCTGGAACGCCGAACACGCTGCCGGACGAATCATGTGGCCGCTTCGCCACAACGGAACGCCCTATTCCGGCATCAACGTCATTTGCTTGTGGATGGAAGCCGAGACACGAGGCTTCGTCAGTCCTTATTGGCTGACTTACAAACAAGCTCAGGAGCTGGGCGGCCATGTCAGGAAAGGCGAGCACGGGGCACCGGTCGTCTACGCCAACACGTTCACGAAGAAGGAAGCCGGTGAGAACGGCGACGAGGTGGAACGCGAAATCCCATTCCTGAAGCAATACACCGTCTTTGCCGCCGACCAGATCGAGGGTCTCCCCGGTCACTATTACGAGCTGGCCCACACGCCGACCGAGACGCTGGAACGGATCGCACAGGCCGACGAATTCTTCAAGCACACCGGAGCCGATGTCCGCATAGGCGGCAACCGGGCTTTCTATGCACTAGAGCCCGACTATATCCGCCTGCCCCCGTTCGAGACTTTCCGTGACGCCGAATCGCACGCGGCGACGTTGGCCCATGAGCTGGCCCACTGGACGCGTCATCCGTCCCGGCTCGATCGCGACCTCGGCCGCAAGAAATGGGGCGATGAAGGCTATGCGATGGAAGAGCTGGTCGCCGAAATGGGCTCGGCGTTTCTTTGTGCCGATTTGCAGCTCACCCCCGAGACCCGCGAGGATCACGCCGCTTACATCGCTTCATGGCTCAAGGTGCTGAAGGACGACAAACGGGCCGTGTTCTCGGCCGCATCCTATGCATCGAAGGCCGTCGAGTTCCTGCATGGCTTGCAGCCGAAGCTGGTCGAGTGACCGGCCAGCGGCCGCCCGCGGCTATGGGTCGCGGTCGGTTTGGTTTGTTTTTCACTTCGGTCGTCGTACACTCATCGCGTCCATCGCACCACCGCATCGGAACGCGTATGTCCACCGACATCATCATTTACGGCCACGATAGAAAAGACGGCGGATTTGCCGACCGAGGTCAGCTTCGGCGATATATCCAGCAGATCTTTTCACGCCACGGAGGCCGGTATCTCTCGCGCTACCAGCTCCACGCCGGTCGCATCGTGCTCGCCATGGACGGGTATGCCGTCGGCTACTTTGAGATCGAGCGCGAAGAAAAGCATCCGACCGAAGCCGACAAACGACGGTACCAAGGCACTCGCAAAGCCTATGTCGTGTCCAAAGCGAGGTTGTTCGAGCACGACGTTCATATCCATCCAGAATTCAAGAAGCCGTACAACTACGGGGCAAAGATTCCGGCGGAAACCTATGAAAAAATCATCGCGAAGGCCGGTGAGCTCACTCGGGTTCGCCGCGGCGACACCGCGATGCCGAACAAGTTCTGCCGGATCTGCTGGAACAGGAACGGATGGCTCAGGCCGAATCGGGACGCCAGGGAGTCCGGCGATTCTTATGTCGCCAAGAACAAGTTCGGCCACGAG
>JAIOQJ010000277.1 GCA_021413475.1 Planctomycetota bacterium
CTGGAAGACCGGCGAACCGCACGGCAGCATTCCGGGCGAGGGCCAAGGGCAGATTCCGGCGATCATGGCCGACGCGGTCAAAATGGGCTACAAGGGCTTTGCCACGATGGAACCTCATCTGCTCGGCGGCGGTCCAACCGGCGGCGTCACCGGCCCGGAACTGTTCCCCAAAGCCGTCGCCGCCTTCAAGGCAATTCTCGATAAGGCGGGAGCGCAATACTCGTGAGCGGCACTCAGACCGTTCATCTGCGCGTCAACGATTCCGCGACCGGCCGGCCGACGGCCGTGCGCCTTCGCGTCGTGGGTCCGGGAGGCGAGTACATCGCGCCGCTCGGCCGTGTCGTTGACTTTCCCACCGGGCGTAACGAAGAAGTGAGCGACCATGCGTACCTAGGCGGGCAAAAATTCTGCTTTATCGATGGCTCGTGCGAAGTGATCCTGCCGACCGGCGTCCCCTTGGAAATCGAGCTTTCCAAGGGAATCGAGTACGAACCGGTCCGACAAACCGTCACGCTCAATCCCGGTCAGATGGCCTTGCGGCTCACGATCAGCCGCTGGTTCGATCGCCATTCGGAAGGATGGCTGAGTGCCGACACCCGCTGTCATTTTTTGACCCCCCATTCCGCGTTGCTCGAAGCCGCGGCCGAGGATCTTGACTTCGTTCATCTCCTGGCCACCGAGACCGAGTATCCGTCGAACGACGGCCATCTCTATCGGATGATTCCGAATATGCCGGCCTTCAGCGGCCAGTGCCCTGCCCTGGAGAAAGACGGCCGTGCGGTCGTCGTCAACACGTTCAACAAACATCCTGCCCTGGGCCGTCTGGGCCTGTTGAATTCGCATCGGCCGGTTCATCCGCTTAGTTTCGGCGGCGACGAGCAGACCGACGACTGGTCGCTCTGCGATTGGTGCAACCAGTGCCATCGCAAAGGCGGCCTGACGGTCTGGGCCGACGCCTTTCGCATGGAAATGGGCATCCCCGGCGGCGAATCGTTGGTCGCCGCCATTCTCGGCAAAATCGACGCCTTTGAAATCGATGCCGGCGAACGGGCCACGCCGTTGCTGCCTCACTGGTACCAACTCCTGAACGCGGGAATTCGCCTTCCGCTCGTGGGTTGCAGCGGCAAGGATTCGAATCGGTCCGTTCTCGGCGCGATGCGTCTCTACACGCAGACGGAACCGGATAAGATCACCCTCGCCGACTGGGTGGAGCGGACGCGGCAAGGTCGTACTTTTGTCTCCAATGGCCCGCTGCTCGAATTGACGGTCAACGGCAATGGCTCCGGGGAAACGGTGCATCTTGGCGAAGTTGAAGTGCAAGCGAAGGCACGCTCGCTGAACCCCCACGATCGCCTGGAGATCATCATTAACGGTAGTGTGGTCGCCGAAGCCAGTCCGAGTGGAACTCCCTATGAATCGTGCATTGAGACCAACCTGAAAATTCCCGACGGAGGCTGGCTGGCCGCGCGCTGCGTCGGGTCGGCCAAATCCGCAATCTATCCGATGCTCGCTACCTTCGCGCACACATCGCCCGTGTGGATCGAAATCGAAGGACGGCCCACGCGTGCCGTTCCCGCGGCCGTGCGGTCACTGATGGGCCTGCTCAAAAATGTTCGGGAATGGATCGAAACCCAAGGGCATTTCGCGTTGCCAAAACGACAGGCCCAGATGCTCGAACGTTGCGATGAAGCGACCCAAATTCTTGAAAGTCGATGATTCTCCCACGCACTCCGCTCCGAGGGCATCGTGTCGCGACTTAACCGTATTGCTAGGAAGGTTCATGCGATGCGTTTGCCGCTGAACTGGCGATTGTGGTGCGTTGTCATGCTTCCACTCATTTTGCTCTTCGTGGGAGCAATCGGTTATCGCATGGTGGGTGGGGACGAATGGACGTGGAGTGACGCGATCTTCATGTCCGCCATTACGCTCACGACCGTGGGCTATGGCGAGACGCGCCCGCTGACAGCGGAAGGCCGGTGGTTCACCATCGTTTTTCTATTCGTCGGTGTCTTCACACTCTTCTTCACCGCGACTGAGATCATTCGCGCGATG
>JAIOQJ010000278.1 GCA_021413475.1 Planctomycetota bacterium
CGCGAAGCGAGAAGAGGAAATTGCTAAAAACAAGCGACCTGCGGGCATGATCGATGGCGGCAAGTAAACAAAACAGGCTCTTCGGGTTTTAGTGTGGGTGGATTTTACCCTTCGACATCGTGCTGACCCATGAAATTCCGCGAAAAACGTGCTTTCTTTCGCGTGAAACACTTGTAATAAATTGGTCGATGGATAATCCGCGATATCTGCGTGACGTTTATCCGTTCCCTGGCCTCACCCCTGCTGCGACGGTGGTTGGCTTTCCCGGAGACGTGGACTCCGTTTTCTCCGCGATCAAACATACAAAATCCAGGAGCCCGAATCGCCGGCAGTTCGATGTATTCATTGATCAGCCGAACGCTTCAGGATCCGTAAAACCGTCATCGCGTTCAGCGGCTTTCCTTGCCGAGTTGTTTGGCCATCCTCGTTGAGTTTGACCGCGATCTGAGCAAAGGACTCGCCACTTAATCGGAGAGCCAGGATTCGCGGAAGAAGGTCTTCGTACGCCTCGCGAGCCAGTTGCGATACGGCTTTGCCGGCTGCTTCCGCACCCCGCAATACTGATTCCCGAGTGAGATTCCGGCATCGTTCGTTTTCGGCCCCGAGCTTGGATCCCCGTGCCCGAGCGGCGACCAGGGCATCTTTGGTCCGCTTGCTGATAAGGCCGGCTTCCAGTTCCGCGACCGATGCCATCTGGGTCAGGATGAATTTCCCCGTCGGACCGGGCGGAATGTTTGGCAAATCGCAGAACACCACGTCGGCACCGCTTTCGACGACCGTCAACAAGAACCGGGCGTTCCTCGCCAATCGATCTACCTTGGCAAAGAGCAGCGTCGCCTTTTTTCGCTTAGCCGTGGCGATCGCTTTGGCGAGCTGCGGCCGATCGTTCTTTCGCCCGCTCTCAATCTCAATGAATGTTGCGATGACCTCGCAGCCGTGCTGAGCGGCGTAGGTATTGATGGCAGTCTGTTGAGCCTCAAGCCCTAACCCGGACTGCCCCTGCCGAGCGGTTGATACTCGCGTGTAGCCGACGATCTTCTTCATGACTTCCCCTGAAAGTGTTTCTTCGAAGGAAGCATAGCACACTCTTCAACGAACGATGAAGAATCTGATACGAATTCAGAAAGTGATTATTCAGACTCTCAAGCGAAGGAGTTTGCGAAGAGCTTCGCCCCGTCGTCTGGCCTCGGTACGATCGTCAGAAGTGAGATGCGGATTCTCGGCTTGATCCAGGATCAACTTCACGGCCAATTCCTGTTCGGATCGAGGCTGGGTCCGGAGTACCTCCGCCTCTTGCCGGTCACGGTCGGTGATTTGATTGAGTTTCGCCATATCAACGATCATTCCAATGATCTTCATGTTTGAAGAAAGTCGTGCTCAATTCGGATCACCAATCAAAATAAAGGCGGCCCAGAACTTGGGATGGCCGAACGGTTTGCTGTCCTTGGCGGGATGATCGGTTTTTGTTTCCTTGGGGACGACCAACCTCAACGCCACTTCCTTGCCGCGCTCGCCGCAAGCGACGCCGTTCGTCATCGTGGCCGTTAGCATCAGGGCTTCTTCGGAAGATAGATTGCGTAACCAGTTCTTGGCTTCCCGCAATGCCTCTGCCTTCGGCATTGGCTTGGTGAGGCCGTCGCGTTTGCCGAGCAGGTTCTGATAGAAGCGATTCATCAGCAGAGCGGTGGCGGTGTCATCGACTTTCCAGAGGGAGAGGCAGACCGAGCGAGCACTGGCTGTTAGGAACGCTTGCGCGAAGCCGAGCAGGCCATCGCCGCCGGCCGTTTTGCCGAGGGCGGTTTCGCAAGCCGAGAGCGTGACCAGTTCGGCGTCGAGCTTCCAATACTCCAACACTTCGCGGGCGGAAAGTTCGCCGTTGATAAATGGCGAATTCGGCTGGGAGATCAGTTCCTTCGGCAGATTATCCTGCGAAAGATAAAGCACCGATTCAAAGGCTCGGGTGTTGTTGGCAGCACCGTGTGTGCCGAAATGAAGGTAGCGGAACTTCGAGAGATCGCCCTTCATGCGGAGATCTTCGAGCTTCTGTTCACTGGCGTCGCTATCCACCAGGATGGTGGCGTTCTTCTCGAAGAGCTTGGCGAGATTGTTCAGTTCGACGCGCGTGCCGGGGAGTTCGGCTAAGTCCGGGCCACGGCTGGCGAGCAACAATTCTTCGGTCTTGCGGCGGTCGGCGATGGCCTCGCGGGCAGGACGTTTGTTGATCACCACTCCCAGCGAGCCAGAAGCCAGTTCTCGAATGGCCAGTTTGGCTTCTCCCGACCGCCAGACCTTGATTTCGACGATTTTCGACTGGTTCGCCGCGTACAGTTTGGAGAACTGTTCGAGTGAAGTCAGGTCGGTATCCGCGTAGCGGACAATCGTATCTCCATCGCGTAGCCCTGCTTTGGCCGCACTTCCGCCAGGGACCACGCGCATGATGAGCAACCCGCCAGGCGGCAAATCGGTGGCAATCTTGCGTTGCGTTCCAAAGATCGGGTCGCCGAGGGCCAGAATGCCCGACGAAGTCTGAGCGGGTTTGTTCTTCAATCGAGCCAGGAATGTGCCGGAAGAAACGTAGCTGATGGAGTATTTGTCCGTAAGGGCTTCCACGGGAATGCCAGCCATTTGGTTGATGCCAGCGACGTAGAGGGTCTTGACGCCGACGAGATGTTTCTCGATCGGTGCCAGCCGCTGGGCGTGGAGTTTCCAGGCGACCTCAGCGGCATCCTTGTTGGCAATGATGGCCGAGCGGAGTTGGTTAGGCAGATCGGCGTCTTCCCTGGTCCATTCGCCTTTTAGCCCACTGCCGGGCAACTTCTCCCAGCGCGGTTCGCCGGTCGAATGAAGAACGCAGGCCCAGTGCTGCTGTCCGTTGACAGTCGTTACATCAACCCAGGTCGCGAAGGCGGCATCCGTCGGAAGGACGGACTGGATGGTGTTCAGATCGGCGACTTCGCGTTGGCTCAGGGCGATTGCCAGTTTCGCCATTTCGCCGGATACCTTGCTGCGTTCCGTAAGCAGATTATCGAGTTCTTGCTGTTCCGCGTCATTGCGTTTGGAACTGGAAACCAGTTTGAGCAAACGCGGCGCGATCGCTCGCAACTGACCTGTAAGTTCACGCCGGCGCGTTTCTTCGTCGGTTGTCAACCGAGAAGCCTTGCCGGAACCGAGTTGATCGAGCAGGCCACGCGCCAGGTTGGCTTCCAGGGCGGACCAGGCCGCTGCCGGTTGCTTCAACTGTGCCCGAGTCACGGCCAGCAGTGGATAGGGTGACTTGGAGATGCCGAACTCGGCACGATCGAGGCCCTGAGCGGCAATGTTCAGGCGGGCGGCTTCATAGCTATGCATGCACGCTTCGAGGAACTCGACCGAATCAACCGCTTTACCCTGGGTATTCAGATTGGAGGCGACGTTGTTGTAGCTGGTGGCCGTGTGGGGATGCTCTTCGCCGAGCACCTTCCGGTTGATCGCCAGCGCCTTGCGGTAAAGCGGCTCGGCCTCGGCCGCTTTGCCTTGGGCTTTCAGATTGAAGGCGACGTTGTTGTAGCTTTGGGCCGTGTCAGGATGCTCTTCGCCGTGTACCTTCACGCGGATCGCCAGCGCCTTGCGATTAAGCGGCTCGGCCTCGGCCGCTTTGCCTTGGGCTTTCAGATTGAAGGCAACGTTGTTGTAGCTGAGCGCCGTGTCGGGATGCTCTTCGCCGAGCACCTTCCGGTTGATCGTCAGCGCCTTGCGGAGAAGCGGCTCGGCCTCGGCCGCTTTGCCCTGGGCATCCAGATTCATGGCGACGTTGTTGTAGCTGGTGGCTGTGTCGGGATGCTCTTCGCCGAGCACCTTCCGGTTGATCGCCAGCGCCTTGCGATTAAGTGGCTCGGCCTCGGCCGCTTTGCCCTGGGCATTCAGATTCATGGCGACGTTGTTGTAGCTGGTGGCCGTGTCGGGATGCTCTTCGCCGAGCACTTTCCGGTTGATCGCCAGCGCCTTGCGGTAAAGCGGCTCGGCCTCGGCCGCTTTGCCCTGATCATCCAGATTGGAGGCGACGTTGTTGTAGCTGATGGCCGTGTCGGGATGCTCTTCGCCGAGCACGTCGCGGCACCACTTTTCACAGGCTACACGCAGCGGTAGCGCCTGGGCGTAGCGGCCCTTCGATTCCAAGTCAGCCGCGCGGCGATTATCGGCCAATGCGTTCCGCCAACCAGCCTGCTTCTCGGCCGGCAGGGTGGCTATCTTGCGCTCGCGATCTACGAGCCATTTCAATTTGATCGTTTCCCAGTGGTCCGGCCCTTGCACACGGGAACGCAGCGCGACGACCTCGTCGAGCGCCTTTAATAAATCATCCGTCCGCCCGGCCCGCTGATGTGCGGACACCTTGGCCCACAGTTCCTGGAATTTCTTCGCATCCTCCCCCTTCAACATCCGCTCATACTGCGGCTTGGCATCGGTCTTCGCTTTCGGCTCCTCGGCGGTGCCGATGGTGACGATCGAGAGAATCAGCAGTGACATTGGTAATCGGATCATGAGCGAGCCCTCTGGTTGACAAGATGAGGCAGTTCTGCCACCGACCGATTCGGCAGCGCTCAATTCGGATCGCCGATCAGGATGAACGCCGCCCAAAATTTGGGATGGCTGAACGGTTTGCTGTCCTTGGCAGGCTGATCCGTTTTTACTTCCTTGGGAACCACCAACTTCAACGCCACTTCTTTACCACGGTCGCCGCGAGCGACGCCGTTGGTCATTGTGGCCGTCAACGTCAGGGCATCTTCCGAAGACAGATTACGCAACCAGTTCTTGGCCTCTCGCAACGCCTCCGCCTTCGGCATCGGCTTGGTCAGTCCGTCGCGTTTGCCGAGAAGGTTCTGGTAAAAGCGGTTCATGAGGAGAGCGGTGGCGGTGTCATCGACTTTCCAGAGGGAGAGACACACGGAACGAGCGCCGGCGGTCAAAAACGCTTGGGCGAAGCCGAGCAGGCCGTCGCCGCCGGCCGTTTTGCCGAGGGCGGTTTCGCAGGCGGAGAGCGTCACCAATTCGGCATCGAGCTTCCAATACTCCAACACTTCGCGGGCGGACAGTTCGCCGTTAATGAATGGCGAGTTCGGTTCAGAGACGAGTTCTTTCGGCAGTTTGTCTTGTGAAAGATACAGCACCGATTCGAAGGCAGATGCATTGTTCGCCGCTCCGTGGGTCCCGAAGTGCAGGTAACGGAATTTCGATAGATCGCCCTTAAGGCGGAGTTCTTCGAGCTTCTGCTCGCTGGCGTCGCTGTCGGCGAAGACCGTGGCGTTCTTCTCAAAGAGCTTGGCGAGATTGTTCAGTTCAATGCGCGTACCGGGGAGTTCGGCTAAGTCCGGGCCACGGCTGGCCAGCAATTCATCCATTTTGCGACGATCGGCAACGGCCTCACGGGCAGGGCGTTTGTAGAAGACGATACCGACCTTGCCAGGTGGGACGTTGCGTGAATTAGTCTTATTTTTCTCGCTGGCACGCCAAATTTTGATCTCGGTCGACTTCGCGTTGGCGTTGGTTTCGATGAGCTTTATAAGTTCATCGACCGATTTCAGTTCGGAGCTAGCGTAGCTGAGCAGCACATCGCCAACCTGAATACCGTTCTTGGCGGCCATGCCGTCCGGAAGTATGTTCAACGCGAGGAGACCGCCTGTCGGCAGTTCTTGTTTCTTGAGTTTCGAGGCTGTCGAGCCAAAGACCGGATCCCCCATGGCCAGCAGTGCCGAGCCTGTCGGCACTGCCCGTTCCCTATGGCGAAGCATTTGCGTTCCCGAAAGCGTGTAGCTGATCGCACAGTCCTTTGTCAACAACTCGAAGGGAACCCCCGCCATGCTATTGTTACCGACCACGTACAGCCGTTTGACACCTTGCAGGTGTTTGACCAGCGGGGCCAATCGTTGCTTTGTTAATTTCTGAGAAAGAGACTGCACCTGGTCGGCTGTCCCCATTTCCTTGATGGCCGTGATAAGACGGCGCGGCAATGCCGAATCGTCTGTGTTCCATTTCTCTTCGGGTCCCGATCCGGGCAGACGAATGGTTGGCAACGCATCGATCTGCGGGCCATCTCACTTCCAGCGCATCCGGGATGTTGACCGCATCCACGTCCTTCACTTCGCGGAAATCCAATCAATCGTTGAATCGCCACATGGGAGAGTGCCTCCAGCCGCGAAGGAACTAGCTATCCAAGGTGTAGCAACCCGATTCCATTCGCTAAAAACATCGATCCGAGAAGGATTAAGACCATCGCCAACCCAAAAATTGCAAATCGATCCGGAGAATTGGACTGGAATTTTCCTCGAACCAAATGATCGAAATCCGCGAAAAGACTGAGATTACTCATCACCACAAAGCCAATCAGGATCAGACTTAAACCACTGGGTACCCAGATTTCCGGATGTCGTCGTGACCATCCCGGGTTGTATCGTTCCGCGAAAAGAGAGATCGCAATCGGCAGAATGAGCGAAATCACAAACAGAGTCATCGATTTTCGACACAGCACGAAACGTTCGTCACTTGGTGACGGCGGGTTATTGTCGCTCTCGTTCATAGTTCATGTTACCGCTAGAGCCAACCGCAATCGGGCTTGGACTTCTTGCAGGCTACTCGCTTTCTTCTTCCTCCGCGAACCGACGGAGCGATGCTAGGGTGACATCGCGCATGTCTTTTTCAGACCAGTCACATGAGAAGCCGATATCTGCATTCGGATGTCGATCCTTCAACCAATCATTCCCAGATGACCGCCTCTGGGAACGAAGAATCGACTTCAGAGAAGATCCTATCCCACGAAGCGTCGAAAAACACAGATTTTCCTGCCCGGATGTCTTTTCGCTGCGTTCGGAGAGATCCGCAGCCGTTGTTCGTGAGCGTTTTTCAGCCCCGGAGCCGTGCCAATCCGCCCAGCCGGGCAGACCGTCATGCACGCTCACCTTCATGTCATTCCGCGCCGAAAAGGTGACGCTGCCGATCCGAGAGGAGGCGTCCGATGGATCATGCCTGAAAAGGCACGATATTGGGGTGAGAGCGAATAGTCGCGTTCCGCCTTTCTCGGTGGCGTTCGTCCGGCTTGTTATTCCCCGTTCCTGCAAATACATACCTGTCGGACTCGCCCTTCTTTTCACTCAGGACGGGTGCATCATGACCATCGGGCATCTGGATGCCGACTGCTTTTACGTCTCCGCCGAGCGGGTGCGCGATCCGTTTCGGATCGGCAAACCAGTCGGGGTGCTTGGCAATCAGGGAGCGTGCGTCATCGCCAAGAGTTACGAGATGAAGGCGCTCGGGGTGAAGACCGGCGAACCAATCTGGGATGCGTCGAAGAAATGCCCCGAGGGAATCTACCTCAAGCGGGATTTCCGCTGGTACGAGGTCCTGAGCCGGCGGATGCTCGAAATCGTGGGCGACTTCGCACCGAACGTCGAGTATTACTCGATCGATGAGTTCTTCTTCCAGGTCGAGGGGAACAACCTGAAAGACCCCGCCCACGCCGCCGAGATGATCCGCGATCGGATCAACCGGGAATTACACTTGCCAGTCACGGTGGGCATTGCCCGCACGCGGACTCTGGCGAAGCTCTTCTCCGACACGGCCAAGCCGTTCGGAGCGCGAGCAGTCCTGGATCCCGCCGAAGAGCGATCGCTCCTGGAAAAGATGCCCGTGATCGAGATCACCGGCATCGCGAGCCGGAACGCCCAACGCCTCGCCCCGTACGGCATCAAGACCTGTCTCGATTTCGCAAACGCCGACCGCAAGCTGATCAATCGGATCCTGACCAAGACGGGCGAGGCGCTCTGATACGAAGTAAACGGCTGCCCAGTCCAGCCGATGCGGCTCGATCGTCCCCTGCACAAGACATTGGCTCGCGGCGGCAGCCTCGGCGGCAAAGTCACCGATCCCCAGGTCCTCTACTCGTGGCTCGTCCGAAATCTGGAACGGCTGATCGAGGAGCTTGAGTTTCATCGAGTCCGAACCGGCAAGCTGACGATCTGGCTCGTCCATCAGGACGCCCCGTCCACGGTCGGCCAGGTGCCGCTCGATTCACAAACCGATCGCTTCGACCTGCTGCTCGATGCGGCGAAGCAGTGCCTGCGACAAGCGTGGTGACCGGGCTGGGTCGTCAC
>JAIOQJ010000279.1 GCA_021413475.1 Planctomycetota bacterium
CCTTTTTTGGGTTGATCCCCGCTGTCCGTCCCCCCTCTGATTTTCTGATTTTCCGAACCTTACAGATTTGTAACCAAAGCAGACGTGACGACGTGCCGGGATTGTTGTTATATCAACCTTGTCAGATTGGTGATAAGCCGCAATGAAAACGCGATGGATGATTCCCACGTGATCTCGGGGGATTCTTAATATGCCTTGGTAAGGGTATGAATCACCGGCCAACTGCCGACGCAGGAGGCGATTAGCTATATGAACGACGCCGCATCGAATCCACCGCGTCGAACGGAGTGTGCGTTTCTAACCGTCGGCCATTCCGGCAAGAAGGTGCGGGTCCGGGTTTGTCATCGTCTCCCGATCTGCCGCTCGAAGCGCCCTACGTAAACGGAGTCCCTGGCAACTATTCGACCTCGATGTCGAATTCAGAAGCGTACAGCTTGGGGCTTCGGATCGGCAGGCAGCGAATCGAATAGGCATGGAGATTGCTCCAGCGAAATTGTTTATCGCTCTACCAGTGCGATAAAAAAGCGCGAGTCAACCAGCGAGAGAAAACCCTATGAAAATCTCATCGATTCTGACAATCATCCTGGCATTCATTTCCCTCTCCCTGCCTGCTTGCCACAAGAGCCACGCGGAGCAGCCTCACGAGGAGCACCACAAGATCGTGGTCACCAGCCCGATGGTGAAGGACGTCACCATCACCCAGCAATATGTCTGCCAGATCCGCTCGCGCTGCAACACCGATATCTGCGCTCTGGCAAACGGATTTCTGATGGAGATTCCCATCACTGAAGGCCAATTGGTGAAAAAAGGCGATCCGATGTTCCAGATCCTACCGATCCTTTACAAGACAAGGCTGGACGCCGAATTGGCCGAGGTCCAGCTCGCCCAACAGGAGTTCAATAACACCGAGAGATTGGTCAAAACGAACATCGTCTCCGCGAATGAACTGGCCCTGTTCCAGGCCAAACTGCTAAAAGCCCAGGCCAAGGCGAAGCAAGCGGAGGCCGAGTTGAGTTTTACCGTGGTCAGAGCGCCTTTCGACGGCATCGTTGACCGCCTGGTCAAGCAACAGGGCAGCAAGATCAAGGAGGACGACGTCCTCACGAATCTGTCCGATAACAGTACGATGTGGGTTTATTTCAACGTGCCCGAGGTCCGTTACCTCGAATTCAAGGCACATCCCGGTCAAGATATTGAGTGTCAGCAAATCGAACTGGTTTTGGCCAACGGCAGCAAGTTCCCGCAAAAATGCCAGACCGTGACGCCGATGAGCAAGGTCAACAACGAAACCGGCAACTTCTCCTACCGCGCGGATTTCCCGAATCTGAACGGCCTGTTGCGTCACGGACAAACAGGCAACATTTTGATCCACCGAACGTTGAAGAATGCCATCGTCATCCCTCAGCGGGCGACGTTCGAGACTCTCGACAAGCGGTACGTCTGGGTTATCGACAAGGAGGAAAAGACTCATCAGCGCGAGATCATCGTGGATCACGAATTAGACGACATCTTTGTCATCAAGAGTGGACTCAGTGCGGACGACAAGATCGTTCTCGAGGGAAAACTACAGGTTCACGACAACGAGAAGGTGAAATACGATTTTGATAGGCCGCAAGAGGTTCTCACAAATCTAAAGAGGCATGCGGAATAGCCACCGCTTCTCGACGCTTGTCTGTATGAAACCCAACGAGATTGCCTCTGCACTATGTTCACAAAAATCCTCTATCGGCCGGCATTGGCGATCGTAATCTCGATTATCCTGCTGTTCCTGGGAGGCCTTGGAATCAAATCCTTGCCGGTCTCTCAGTTCCCTTCTATTTCGCCGCCGACCGTCATGGTCTTCATCACATATCCCGGAGCTAGTGCCGAAGTATTGGTCGATTCGACGCTGATTCTTTTGGAGCGGTCCATCAACGGCGTCCAGGGCATGCGTTACATGTCGTCCGACGCGACGAGTGCCGGCGAGGCAACAATCCTGATCTACTTCGAGCCCGGCACGGACCCGAACATCGCGGTCGTGAATGTGCAGAACCGGATCGCCATCGTCAAGAACCTGCTCCCTCCCTTGGTGCAGCGTGAAGGGATCATCGTCAACCAGGTCATGCCGAGCATGCTGATGTACGTCAACGTCTTCAGTACGGCGGAAGGCGTCGATCAGAAGTTCCTTTACAACTTCGCCAGCGTTAACATCCTGCAAGACATCAGGCGGGTCAAGGGCATCGGCAGCGCCACGATTCTCGGAAGCCGGACGTATGCGATGCGGATCTGGCTGGACCCCGACAGAATGCGGCAGCGCAACATCTCCACTGATGAGGTGATGAAGGCTCTGGCGGAACAGAGCGTCATTGGTTCACCCGGACGGCTTGGCCAGGCCACGGGTATTAAGTCCCAATCCATCGAGTACGTGCTGACCTATAAAGGACGCTACAACGAGGCGGAGCAGTACGAAAGGATCATTCTGAGGGCGACGCCCAACGGTGAAATCCTGCGGCTTAAGGATGTCTGCCGCGCGAGTCCGCCGCCCGACTTGGTCAACGCTCTTGCCGCGATTGGTGGCAGCATGATCTTCGCGGAACTTGGCGAAGAGAAGAAAGGCGTCGAACTGGGCTCCGAGTTTTTCGACATTTACTCGGACAAAGATGGCCATCCCTCGGCGGCCATCGTTCTCAAGCAAAACCCCGGCACCAATGCCACCGAGGTCATCGAGGAGGTCAAAGCGGAACTCGCTCGGATCAAGAAGGAGTCGTTCCCTCCGGGAATGGACTATGAGGTCAGCTATGACGTTTCGCGTTTCCTGGACGCCTCCATCGACAAGGTGCTCCATACTTTGGTGGAAGCGTTCGTGCTGGTTTCTCTGGTGGTCTTCCTGTTCCTCGGGGATGTCCGTTCCACGCTGATCCCGACCCTCGCGGTTCCGGTCTCCCTGATCGGGACATTCTTTTTCATGCAGTTGATGGGCCTGTCGATCAACCTGATCACACTCTTCGCGATGGTGCTAGCGATTGGAGTCGTGGTGGACGACGCGATCGTTGTGGTCGAAGCGGTGCATGCCAAGATGCACGCGAAGCACCTTACACCTTATCGGGCGACGATGGAGGTCCTTCACGAAATTAGCGGGGCGATCATCGCCATCACCCTGGTGATGACCGCCGTCTTCGTTCCGGTGACTTTCATTCCCGGGCCGGTCGGCACCTTCTATCGTCAGTTCGGCATCACCATGGCCACTTCAATCGTTCTCTCCGGCCTAGTGGCATTGACGCTCACGCCGGTACTCTGTGCGATGATTCTCAAGCCCCACACGAGCCACGAGAGAAAACAAGGGCTGCTGGCCGCTCTGTTGTACCGCTTGGCGGTGTTTCTGCGTCTTTTTGACTATTCCGTCGTGAAGGTCACAAACGGTTACGCCGCGGTTTTGGGCCGGATCGTCACACGCCGCGCATTATCCATGTTCGTCGTCGCGGGCTTTTCCGTTGGCATATTCTTGATGAACACGCAACTTCCGACTGGCTTTATCCCGGGCGAGGATCAGGGCATTCTCTATGGGATTATTCAGACGCCGCCGGGCACGACACTCGAGGAAACCAACGCCAAGTCCCATGAGCTTCAGGCGATCGCCAGAAAGATGGAAGGAGTTACCTCGGTCTCCTCGTTGGCCGGTTACGAGGTCCTGACCGAAGGGCGCGGCTCGAACGCGGGAACCTGTATCATCAATTTGGCAAACTGGTCAGACCGCAAAAAGACCTCACGCGAGATGATCCTGGAACTCGAGGAGAAATGCCGCGAAATCTCCAATGTTAAACTGGAGTTCTTCGAGCCGCCCGCAGTTCCGGGTTTTGGTTCTGCCGGCGGTTTCTCCATGCGCCTCCTCGACAAGAACAGGACGAACACGACCGATTATAAGGCACTCGGTGAAGTGACCGACAAGTTCATGGCTGCCCTGGCTAAGCGTAAGGAATTGAAGGGCCTGTTTACTTTCTACAACAGCAACTACCCTCAGTTTGAACTAATCATCAATAACGACGTGGCCATGCAGAAGGGGGTGTCGATCGGAAAGGCGCTGGACAACCTCAACATCCTCATCGGCAGCACTTACGAGCAAGGCTTCATCCGCTTCGGCCAGTTTTACAAGGTCTATGTGCAGGCCGCGCCGGAGTTCCGGAAGCTCCCCGCGGATCTGGACAAACTTTTCGTCAAAAACGACCGTGAAGTTGAAGTCAAGAACGAACGAACTGGGAAAATGGAAAAGATCCGTGTGGAAGGAGAAATGGTCCCCTACTCCTCTTTCATGACGATCCGAAAAAAGCAAGGCTTGAACGAGATCACGCGCTACAACATGTACCCATCCGCCTCCATTAAAGGTGAACCGGCTCCCGGGTATAGTAGCGGTCAAGCGATCAAGGCGATCAACGAAGTCGCCGCCCAGACACTGCCTCCGGGTTACGGGATCGGTTGGGAGGGCCTGTCTTTTGACGAAGCAAAACAAGGGAACGAGGCCGTTTATATCTTCCTCATCGTCGTGGCCTTCGTCTATCTCGTCTTGGTCGGGCAATACGAGAGTTTTATCCTGCCGCTGGGGGTGATCCTGTCGCTGCCGATCGGGGTTTTTGGTTCATTCCTGTTCTTGCAGGTCTTGGGGTTAGCCAACGACGTCTACGCTCAGATTGGACTGGTCATGTTGGTCGGCCTGCTCGGAAAAAACGCGATCTTAATCTTCGAATTTGCGGTCCAACGGCGACGGGAGGGCTTGTCCCTCAAGGAGGCCGCAATCGAAGGAGGAAAATTGCGATTCCGGCCGATTCAGATGACCTCTTTTGCCTTCATCGCCGGTCTCATTCCGTTGGTCATTGCCACCGGTGCTGGGGCGATCGGAAACCGCACCATCGGCACCACCGCGGCCGGCGGCATGCTCGTAGGCACCGTGATTGGTGTCTTGATGATTCCCGGCCTTTATTACTTATTCGGCCGCATTGCCGACGGGCGCAAACTCCTCAAGGACGAGTCGGATGAGCCTCTCAGTGAGCTTTTTGAACATCGACCGCTCAGCGAGGAGAAAGAAGCGAGCAAGCCGGCACATGGACCTTCCAAACCGGGATGAGGCGAGTCGAGCGGCGTAAGCCGCCGGGTGATTAATGAATTTGCGAACGATTTGCATCATCGCCCGGCGGCTTACGCCGCTCGGCTCGCCGGTTTCCAAAGCTCTTGTTTGCTCCGCCGGAATTTTCGGCTTTGTCGGCACAATCGTTAAAGTCCATCCCCCAAATCAGTCGATCGAAGAAATGGGTGCGCTCGCTAGCGACCCGCTCGAAAAACTCGTCTCCCCTCGACATTGAGTTTTTTCAAGGACCCGAAGCCTACGCGATTGATCGACCAAGCACGGTCGGCATTTGAGAGCATTGGATCCAGACTCAGGACGTCAAGGAGCAGACGGATGAACCTCCCGAGAATTTCGAACTCAAAGCGTCAGAAACGCGTGATCGCGAGAGCGATCTTCTGCGGCATGCTGCTGGTTCTGCCGTCCTGCCACCTCCCCACTCTCCGTCAGGCCGATCCGGCGCCACCGCTGCCGGCTGATTTCAATGGAGCGACCAGTCCGGAAAACTCTTCGCAGATCGGGATCGATGAGTTTTACAACGATCCCTTTCTCACTCGCTTGATCCAGCAATCAGCGTCTAGCAATCTGGAGTTGAAGGCCCTGGATCAGGAAGTCCGGGTCGCCCGGAATGAGATCCTGGCGCGGCGAGGTGCTTATCTCCCCCTCGTCACCGTCGGAGCCGGCGCTGGACTGGAAAAAGCCAGCCGCTACACCCGCGAGGGTGCCGTCGAAAGCCAACTCGAAGTTGCTCCCGGCAAGCCTTTTCCCAATCCGTTGTGGAACTTTCTGGGCGGCCTCAACATCTTTTGGCAATTGGACCCCTGGAGGCAATTGCGCAATGCCAGGGACGCGGCTGAACAGCGCTACCTTGCCGCCATTGATAAGCGTGACTTTTTCGTGACCCGGATGGTTGCGGAAATTGCCGAGAATTATTACCGGCTGATGGCGCTCGACAAGCGAATTGAGACTCTGGATAACACCATTGATCTTCAGCAGAAAAGCCTCGATATCGCCAAGGCCAAGCTCGATGCGGGCCGCGGCACCTTGTTAGCGGTTCAGCGTTTCCAGGCCGAAGTTCGCAAGAACCAAAGCGAAAAGCTGATTGTTAAGCAGGATATCGTCGAGGCCGAGAACCGTATCAACTTCCTCGTCAATCGCTTCCCGGAGCCTGTCGAACGCTCCACGGTTGGGTTCTTGGAAATGAACATTCACGCACTAAGCGTGGGAGTTCCTTCGCAGTTGCTTCTGTACCGGCCCGACATTCGCCAGGCCGAGCGCGAACTGGCGGCAGCCGGACTCGACGTGAAAGTCGCCCGGGCTCGGTTCTTTCCCACGCTGACCATTACGGGCGGCGTCGGTTTCCAGGCCTTCAATCCCTCGTATATTTTCAGCAATCCGGGCGAAGCCTTGATTGCCAATGTCGCCGGCGGCCTCGTCGCGCCGTTGGTCAACAAGAAGGCGATCCAGGCCGATTACCTCACCGCGAACGCCAGGCAATTGCAAAGCATCTACAACTACCAGCGCATGGTTCTGAACGCCTTCACCGAGGTGGTCAACCGCATGTCGATGGTGGAGAACTACCGCAAGAGCATTGACATCAAGAAACAGCAGTTGGAGTCGCTTGAAGCCTCGGTCGACTCCGCCAGCAAGCTCTTTGTGAATGCCCGCGCCGAATACGTGGAAGTGCTGTTGGCCCAGCGTGACTTCATGGAAGCGCGAATGGGCTTGATCGAAATCAAAAAGCAGCAATTGTCCGCAATCGTAAACGCCTACCAAGCCCTCGGCGGCGGCAATATGTTGGCTGGTTCAACACCGGAACCGCTGCAACCACATCATAGATAGGGCAGAAATAAGGGGATAGGCGTGAATGGCATCAAGATACGGACCAACGACCTGGAATTTGAGAAGCGAGGATAAAAAGGCAGCCACCTATTTCCACGATTCTGTGATTCTCAGGGCCAACCGTCCTTATCTTCATGCCTTTCAGGACAGAAACCTTCTATAAATTCCTAATCGTTCCCTTTAACTGCACCTCTGACTCGCGGCCAATCTTGTTTGGGCCCGCGCTCACATCAACCCCATCGCCTTTTCCGCAAGCTCCTTCCGCACCAGCAGGTTCAGCCGGTTCAACGCTTCGCGTTCATCCCAGTGCTTCATGTCCAAGGGATGGCGGGGGTTGGCGGCCCAGCGTTCCTCGTTGCAGGGGAGCCAGTAGACGAACGGGGAGAATTTGCGGCCGGCACCGGATTACTTGAGCAGGCCCTCTTTCACCGCGCGGTCGAGCAGACGCCAGAGCGTTTGCCGGTGGGGCTTCTCATAGTCGTCCGGCCAATAGTCCAGGATTTCCCGCCGCGAGATCTTGTCCGCGGCATCGATGAGGATGCCGTAAACAATTCGCCAATTCGAATGGAAGTCATCGTCGATAAAGTCGCCGTGAGACAGGTAGTCCGTGCCAGCGGCGTTCAGTTCGATCTGCAAGCGTCGGGGCGTGCGTTCGAAACGCGACCAGGCGGTTAACCGCCGACGGCGGTCGACGTCCGAAGGCTCGCCGTGACACTTCATTTCGATCAACACGTCCACGCCACCGGTCAACGCGCCGCTGCCGCGCGCGGCCTGGCCTTCGATCGACGTCCCTTTCTTCGGATGATGCAGAATCAACACGGAGATGCCCTGGCTCGTCAACTTTTGCAACGGCAGCAAGGTTTGCATGATGCTGCCGGCATCGTTCTCCGCCCGGTTCGGCAGGAACGACGTCAGCGGGTCGATCACCAGCAAATGGATCGGGTGCTGGCGATGGCGCTCGGCCAGTTCGTCGAGATACTCCCGCCAGAGTTCCGGGCTCGGCAAGCCTTGGAAGGGCCGGCAGGAGAATTCGACGTGGCTGCCGAGATTCAGTTTCTCGTCCCGTGTGGCCCAAAGCGAGGGGTTCTCTTCGGAAAGCACAACGGCCCGACCGGGACGGACCGCCAGGCCGGCCAGCGTGCCGCCTTTATGCATCTTGGCCAGGAGGACGGACAAGAGAGTGGTCTTGCCCGATTTCCACATGCTGGTCAGAAGAGTGATGCCGCCGACCGCGAGATAGCCCTCCCACACCCACTGTTCTTGATGCTCATTCGCGGCACGAATGTCGCGGATGGATTGGAAGGGGAATTTCGGAGACGACGTGACTTCGGAGTTGATTCGTTCCATGGCGATCCTCGATGTGTTGAAGCGCTACCTTTTCGTAACAAAACGATGGTCCATTCGTAACAAAACGTTCCTTTCTCGTAACAAAACGTTGGTCCATTCGTAACAAAACCCCCTCTTTTCGTAACAGAACGCTACCTATTCGTAACAAGAAATAGGCCATTCGTAACATGGGGGTGTGGGAGTTTGTTGTTACGTATGGGAAATCGAAAATGAGTTGGAGGGGGAACAGAACGGCCACACCGTTTAGGACCATATTTTTCGGCAATGATCCTGTCAACTCGCGTTTTTCCGACCCGCGTGCTTTTGTCTGTAGCCTTCACTTCAGCGCTACGGTATAGTCATTACTTGAAGATGAAAACCCGCCGGAATCCCTCGACGAGAGTGTCGATCATGTTATTGAAGGTTTGCACCTCCCTGCTCGTACTTTCCGCCTGGATGGCTGCGGCACGCGGCGACGAAAAGATGGCCAATAATGCCTCGGGATGCTCCGCGGTCGTGGACGATTTCTTCAAGAACGAGGTCTGGGCCAACGTCGGCTCGCAGAAGTGTCTGACCTGCCACAAGACCGGCGGCGATGCCGAGAAGAGCAAGTTCATTCTGCTCGATCCGAAACGCAGCCAGGGGCCGGCACTCGACGAGGCGATGAAGCACAACCGCGAAGCCTTCGCGAAAATCGCGAAAATGAAGGAGAAGGATCAATCCCGCGTACTGCTGAAGGTCGTTGGCGGGCTCGACCACGGCGGTGCCGACGTCTTGAAGGCCAATTCAACCGGGTATCGCATCCTTGCTGATTTTGTCCGCCGGATGAATTCCACGTCGATCAATACGCCGTTGCCGAATGTCGTTGACAAGAACGCACCGCCATTCTTCGACGGCATCACGATGCTCGACGACCGCCGGC
>JAIOQJ010000280.1 GCA_021413475.1 Planctomycetota bacterium
CAGGCGGCCCCGAGCGTTGCCGCGGGCCTGCGAGACGTATTATGGGCGTTGCTGAACACCAAGGAATTCGTGACGAATCATTGAGGACGATGATCATGAAGGCACCCTTCAGCCCGACGCGCCGCGACTTGCTTCGCTTTGGGAGCCTTGCGATGTTCGGCGCCGCCGTTCGCGGTGCTACATTTCCGCTTTCGTCCATGGCGGACGCTGTGATCCTGATCCACCTCAAGGGCGGGCCGTCACACCTCGATACGCTCGATATGAAGCCGAACGCCCCCGTGGAGGAACGGGGCGAATTCAAGCCGATTGCGACAAAGCTATCTGGTGTTACCGTGTGCGAACATCTGCCGAAGCTCGCGGCCTGCCTCGATCGCTTCGCCCTGTTGCGAGGCATAAGCCACTCGGCCGGCGCTCACCCGCAGGCGGACGAATATCTCTTCACCGGCAACCGCCCCAGTGCCGCGGTGGTGTATCCGTCGATTGGCTCCATTTCGCTCAAGGAACGCCCCGGACGTGCCGATATGCCGGGCTTCGTTGCCGTGCCCAATAGTGACATGGGCCCGGGTTTTCTCGGCGTAGCTTTTTCCGCATTCAAGACCACCGCGGTACCGAAGCCCGGCAAGCCTTTCGAGGTTCGCGGACTCTCGCTCGGCGGACTCACGCTCGAGCAAATTCGCAATCGCGACCGCCTCCTCGTGGATCTCGACACGGCCTTGCGCGGCGCGGAAAAGGTTAGCCCCGTCGTCGAAGGGATGAATCGTTTCAGTCACGCCGCCGCGGAGATGATTCTTTCGTCGAAGGCTCGCGAAGCGTTCGACACGGGCAAGGAATTCGCCTCGATTACGAAGCTCTTCCCCATGCATGACCTCGGCCAAAGCCTTCTCCTCGCGGCCCGGTTGGTCGAGCATGGCGTTCGCTTTGTTATCGTCACCCATGATGGTTGGGACACACATCTGAATAACTTTACTGGCCACAAGAAACTGCTCGGCGAACTTGACGGAGCGCTCCCCGCACTCATCGAGTCGCTCACGCAGAAGGGCCTTCTAAAGCGAACGCTGGTGTTGGCCGCGGGTGAGTTTGGGCGAACACCGACGATCAACAAGAACGCCGGCCGCGACCACTGGCCGCGAGCTTCCTGGGCTCTTTTCGCCGGCGGCGGCGTCAAGCCGGGGCAGACCATTGGCGGCACTGACGACAAGGGCCACAGCCCGGACAGCGACACCAAGCTCGCTCCGGACGACCTCGCTGCCACCACCCTCCACGCTATGGGAGTTAACCCGAAACATGAGTACCTCACGCCCAGCGGCCGGCCCGTCACACTCGTCGCTCACGGCCGCGTGATTAAGGAATTGATGGTGGACGGATAACCCGCAATCGGTGCTTACGTGCTCTCGCACCGCGGCAGCAACGACATTTTCTTGGCCCCACTGACCGTGAAAGCGCCCGCGTTCAAGAAGAAATGAATTGGAACGTCGTCGATGAGCCACCGTGCAAACTCGAATTCAGAGACCGAATGATGAAACATATTCTCGCACTCCTGATCTCATCGCTGCTCGCTTCACTCGCTTCGTCGCACGCAGCCGATCCACCGGCTGTGGTGTTTGATGCCGCGAAGTCGCTGCCTACTCAACAGGGCTGGGCGGAACGTCACGATCGGCCGTCCGGGGCAACCGTGCGGCACGAGAAGGATGTGCTCCGCATCGAAGATGACGACGACAAGGGGAAGGATCAGTTCTTCCACTTCGACCTGAAGCCCGAGTACCTCGCGACGGCCCGGCAGACCGGCTTCACGGCGGCCTGGCGGCTGCGCATTCCCAACGAGACGGGGACGATCACACGCGCCATCGGTGTGGAAGTTTGCGTGGGCAAGTCGGACGGCGCGGACCGACTGCGTGTGACACTGCAAATGGGCCGGCGCGGGAACGAACTCCTGGCGGGCGTGTCCACCGGTTCGGGCAATCAGGTCGAGTCGGCACTGGCCGTGAAAGACGGCGATGCCTTTCATGACTGGACGATGGTGTTCGACGGCAAGAGCCAATTGTTGAATGTGTTCGTCGGCGACCGGCAACTGTTGGCGGCGCGGATCGACCACAAAGACACCGGGTATCCGCTCGTGTTCGGCTCCCGCGCCACCGGGACTGGCGTGAGCGAGTGGCGCTCGTTCCAGTTCACGCTCGGCACGGGTGAGTGGAAAATCGAGCCTCCGGCCCCGCCGCCGAGTTTGGTTGATGTGCTGGTCGGTGGCAAGGGTGGGTATCACGCCTACCGTATTCCTTCGCTTGTCGTCGCGCCGAACGGCGACCTGCTGGTGTTCTGCGAAGGGCGGAAGACCAGCCTCGACGATGACGGCGACATCGACCTGTTGCAAGCACGCAGCACCGACGGCGGCAAGACCTGGAAACCTCACCAACTGATCTACGAGGAAGGCGGGGACGCAAAGATCAAGTACGGCAACCCGACCGCGGTCGTGGATGCGGAGAAGGGCACCATCTGGCTGGCGACGAACCGCGATCATGTAACCATCAAGGGGGCCAGGGCGGGCGGGGCGCTAGTGTTGTTTCGCAGCGACGACAGCGGGGCGACGTGGTCGAAGCCGATCGACATCACCGCTGCCGTGAGGCAGTCAGACTGGGGGCACCACGCCTTCGGTCCTGGCATCGGTATCCAGATTCAGCACGGCCCTCATCGCGGCCGGCTCGTGATCCCGGCGAATTTTCGCCGCGCGTTCGACAAGAGTAAGCCGAGCTACGCTCACGTCGTTGTCAGCGACGACCACGGCAAAACGTGGAAATTGGGCGGCATTCTGGGCGAGTACACAAACGAATGCCAGGTCGCGGAAACGCGGGAGGAGGACAAATCCGGCCTGCTGATCAACATGCGGAACCACTGGGGCCGTGGCGGTATGGCCGAGAAGTCAGGGAAGCGTCTGGTCGCCCGCAGCACCGACGGCGGCGCGACCTGGAGCGCCGAGAAGATGGACCCGGTGCTGACCGAACCGCCGTGCCAGGCCAGTCTGTTGCGTTACCAGTTCGCATCGGGAGACCAGAAGAGCGTACTGCTGTTCGCCAACCCGGCCGGCGGCGGACGCAAAAATCTCACCGTGCGGATGAGCCAAGACGAAGGCCGCACCTGGCCGGTGAGCAAGCTGCTCGTCCCCGGCTCGGCCGCGTATTCGTGCATGGCCCGCCTGCCGGACGGTCGGGTCGGGGCCATCGTCGAAACATCGGGTTACATGAAGCTGAGTTTCATTGCGTTCGACTTGAAATGGCTGGGGGGAGCGAACTCGCCATGAAATTGGCAGTGCCGGCGATCGGGTTTCCCAGTACGACCCAAAGACTCAGAATAGCCGCTTCAACACATCCCATATTCCATCACAGCTATCGCTGAAGTCCGAGCCGGTATCGCGGCTCCAACGTTGCCCCGATGTCGGTTCGCTGAGTCTGCCCACAGCTTGCGAAGAGGGCACGCTCTCGAGCCGTGCCGTGACACCCTCTTTGGGTCGATGACGGGCCAGATCGGTGATCTCGCCCGCGTCGAGCCAGATCAGTTTGCACCGATAACAGGTGTCCACCACCACGTTGCCGCCTCCGCCATAGGGGTGGGTATCCATCTTTTTTTTGCAATTCGGGCAACCCACGCGACGATGCAATTCGTCGCGTTCTAAAGAGCGAGGCACCGAAGATGGAACTTTGACTTCCTCGCGACGGTGCGCGAGGATCGAAGTGAAATCAGGATTGGTCGTTAAGAAACCCCTGCAAGTGCCGCAATAATAGACCGAATGTCCGTGGATTGCCGCCTTCGTCAGGGGCTGAGTGCAAACGGGGCACGCATAGCCGGACACGTCACCCAGTGTAGTGACGCCGTCCTCGGTACTTTGCGGGAACTCGAACGTTCCGCAGTATCCACAGCGGAAGTACGACCTTCCGCCGACTGCTCTCATTGCCGCACCACAATTCCGACAATTCATGGCAGGTTCCTTCAAATCATCGTGCTTCATGACAAAAGTAGCACACGATTTGATCTGCTGCAAAGAACCGTGAACCATGTAAAGCGCATCTGCCGTTTGTGGCGCCTCATTTTCCTTTTCCCTTGG
>JAIOQJ010000163.1 GCA_021413475.1 Planctomycetota bacterium
CCTCTCATGATCTTGACCCTTCTCTTCACGGGAAGTGCGTTTGCCGAGGAGCCGAAAACCGCGGCCGTCGCCCCGACGGAGACGATTCAGCTTCTCAAGGGGAACGACCTCGCCGGCTTTTCATCGTGGCTGCGCGACACCAAGAAGGAAGATCCACGCAAGGTCTTCACCGTTGCCGACGGAGTGTTACACATCTCCGGCGACGGCTTTGGCTATGTGGCCACGAAGAAGGAGTATCGCGACTATCACCTGACGGTCGAGTTCAAATGGGGGAAGAAAACCGACGGTGGAAAATACGTTCGTAATGCCGGCATCTTGCTCAACGCGATTGGTCCCGACGGCGGAGCCGGCGGGACCTGGATGTCGTGCATCGAATGCCAACTCGCCCAGGGTTGCGTCGGCGACCTCATCACAATCCGAGGGAAGGACGAAAAAGGCGAAGCGATCCCGGTTTCACTGACGAGTGACATTGTGGTTGGGCCGGACAAGAAACCGCGTTGGAAAGAAGGCGGCACAAAGACAGTTTTCACCGGTCGCCAGCTCTGGTGGAACAACCACGAACCCGGTTTCCAGGAACTGCTCGACACGCGCGGCAAGAACGACGTTGATAGCCCGCTGGGCGAGTGGACCAAAGTTGAGTGTATTTGCGAAGGGAAGACGATCACGATCGTCGTCAACGGCAAGACGGTCAACAAGGCGTATGACGTTTATCCACCGGCCGGCAAGATCTTGCTGCAATCGGAAGGGTTCGAACTGTTTATTCGCAAGTGCGAGATCAAGCCATTGAAGAAGTGAACGCCCCTGATTCGTAACAAAACGCCCCTGATTCGTAACAAAACACCCCTGATTCGTAAAAAGAAACGGCCCGTTCGTAACAGGGGGTGTCCGTGTTACGTGTTACGAATGGGGAAGCGGAAGCGGTCAATCCATGCCATCTTCACCTTCATCCAACCAAGTAGTCAGCTTCTCACGAAGGATTTCGGGATCGACGTCCTGATCGGTCATCAACTTGACGTGATGGCGAGCCTGCTCGATGAGAAGGGACTTGGGAGAGACGATCGAACAGCCGCGTTGCTTGGCCTCGAGCAAGAACGGGGTGTACCGTGGCAGCAAACTCAAGTCGAGAACTGTCATGGTCGGACGGAGATAGCCGGGGTGGATGGGGACCGATTCCATCGTCTCTTCGTCGGATGTCGTGGGATCACGGCTGATGATGAGAACATCATGAATCGTCGTGTAAATGCCTTCCCAGGCCACTTGCCGGCCTCCGAACGCCTGAGCGAGTCGCCCGGCCTCGGCACGGTCCTTGCTGGCAAAGATCAACGCGGCTCCGCGTTCTTTGAGGCCGTGTGCGAGCATGGCGGCCATCGGCCCGACACCGGCGAGCATCGCGACTCGACCGTTCAACGGCGGATCCTTGTCTGGATCGCGAAGGCGGAGCGTACTCTCGAGTACGTGAATGGCCCATGAACCCAAGGTGTTTGAACCGATCCATGTGCCATCGTCGCCGGGCCGCATCAGGTCCGCGGCCCGCACGGGAGCACGGGCCGACTCGTCAAGAGTCGCGGTTTCGTGAACGTGCGTGTAGAAGCTCTCCTCCATCGTCACCCCTTGGAGTTTGACGATGTCGATTACCTTGCGGAACATCTTGAGATTGCCGACTTGTAAGGGAAGCACTCGGTGCGGCAATTGGAGATGCGCGAAGGCCGCGTTCATCAGGCCCGTGGTGAAAAATTCACGCTCACCGATACCAGTGACGCCGACCAGGCGGGTCGATTTGCCGATTTCGCGGTAATGATATACGTCCAGCAGATCGCGGATCGTTGGCTGCCCGGGAAAGGCTTCCATTCCGCGTTCGAGGGCGGCACAGGTCCAGGGAGCACCGATCTTCTTGCCAAGGATCGCGAGCATCACTCCGCGGCGGCCAAGTCCGGTGACAACCGTCGGGGCCTTGGGTCTGCCCAGGATCTGCACCAGCGGCCAGGCTTCTTCGGGCGTCCGAGCGCGGACGGTCAACTTGATGACATCTGGTTGCATGGCCAGCATGTCTTCGTAAATATCCGCGATCGCCGACGGCATCTTATCGGTGTTCGTGTAGGAAATGACTCGTTTACAGCCGGGAAAAGGGCGAATTTTGTCGGCAATGTCGTGTTCGATCTCGACATAGTCGGCCTTGCTCATGATCGCCTGGCGAAGCAGCATTAATCGCTCGTCCTCGGTCCCTTGCCAGTTGCCGCCGTCTTGTTGTCGGCGGCAACTGAAGAGCAGAGGCAGCCGTTTCGCCTTGAGCATGTCGCCGAAGTTCGGGGCTTTCTCCAGACAATCGAGGCGAACTTCGAGTAAGTCGGCCCCCATTGCCGCGGCGTTCAGCATGTCCGCCAGCAGCAGGTGGCGGGATTCCTGCGCGATGGTGATGCAAATCATGGCGGATTCCTTGCGAATGATCGGAGTCGGGTAGAAGTATAACCGATCAATCTCGTCACGGGAAGCTAGTGATTTGCCACTTTTCGGGATACAATCGTCCCGAGGCGCCATTCCTACCGAGAGGGGTGACTACGTGCGAGGTTCTCTCCAAATACCGTGGCGGCACCGCCGAGGATTCACACTTCTCGAACTCCTTGTGGTCATTGCCATTCTGGCGGTGCTTCTTGGCATAGTCATCAGCGGTATTCAGGTCGCGCGGAAATCGGCGCTGCGTGCTGAGAAGGTGAACTGGCTCGAACAGCGGCGGCTAGGGAATGCTCCGCCGAATCGCAAACTGCCGATTTCGATCCTCTTCATTGGCAATAGCTTGACTCAGAACGGCGACGCGGATTTGCCTCAGATGCTCGATTCGCTCGTGAAATCGTCGGGGAAGAAGCCAGGAATCGAATTCGAGATTGTCGCCGTCGGCGGGCGGACCCTCTTGGAACACTACAACGATGGCCATGCCTTGCAGCGCATTCGAAGCCGAGATTGGGACTTCGTCGTCTTGCAAGAGCAAAGTGCCCGCCCGTACATCCCCGCCCTGCAAAATGAATTTTATGAGGGGGCCCAGCGCTTCGCGAAAGAGATCAAAGCACGTGGGGCAGTCCCGATTTTTTACATGACTTGGCATCGCGACAACGACCCGGCGAAGCAGCCGTTGTTGACCAAACCATTCGTCTACATTGCCTCCGATCAGTTGGCCGAAACGTGCCCCGCGGGATTGGCCATGGCGCGTTGCTGGCAAGGCTCGCCTTCCATTTCCCTCACCTATCCGAGCGATTATCATCCTTCGACGACAGGCATGTACTTGATCGCTTGCACTTTTTTCGCATGGATTTACGACGTCGATCCGCGAGGATTGCCTCCCCTGGCCAGCGTGAACGGCCAGGTGGTGGTGAACCTTTCCGCCGGTCAGGCCGTTGAGTTACAGACTTACGCGAAACTGGCTTGCGATGATATCAAGAAGCTGATGCGGCAGAAGAGTTTGGTGAATTGAATAGTTTTGACCCGCGTCGGGGAATCGTTAGATTTTCATGCAACTGACATTTCGCAAATTGCTGGTTTTAGCCGCCGTGCCCTTGGTGGCGTTCGTGCTTTATCAGCAAGCCAGATGGCTACTCGGCAATCGTGGAATCCTTCCACCCGATGATTTTGTCGAGTACTGGGCGGCCGGGCGATTGAATTCCCAGGGACTGGATCCGTACGATCCCAATCTCCTCTTGCCACTGGAAATTTCGGCCGGTCGTGATACCGACGTGGCGATCATGATGTGGAACCCACCGTGGACGCTCACGCTGGCCATGCCTTTCGGGCGAATGGAGAGCCGGGCCGCCCAGCTTCTCTGGGTGATGTTCGGCATCTTTTTCATCGCTGCCGGGGCGGACCTGACGTGGAAGATCTTCGGAGGACCCCCTCACCTTCGCTGGGTGTCCTGGCTTTTGGCCTTCACATTCTTGCCCACCATGTTCGTCCTCGGTTCTGGGCAAATCGGCACCTGGATTTTGGCGGGGATCGTTTTGTTCCTCTACTGCGAACGGCGAGGTTGGCCGCTGCTAGCGGGTGCCTCGACTGTGTTTCTCGCGGTGAAGCCGCATTTGGTTTATACGCACCCCCGCAGAGTGGAAGTCGCCGACGCTCGGGACAGTGATCCGGATGATCCAGGGTGAAACCCGCTTTGGATTGCAATTTCTACCGACGATTCTTGGCGTCGGCTGGTTGCTGTGCTGGGCCTATCAGTCGCGGGAGAAGACATGGGACTGGAGCGAGCGGATGCCGATGTTATTGCTCGTTTCCTTCGTGACCGCATCCTACGGTGCCTGGCCGTTTGATTTGATCATTCTGTTGCCCGCCGTTCTGGCCGTGGCGGCGGCTCTGGCACGCCGCGGCGACTCGAGGCTAGTTCGACTCGGCTTGCTCTTCTGGGGAATCATCAACGGAACGGCACTCGCGCTAAATCTTCTGAAGACTGGTTCGTTCAGCTTCATCGTCATCGCCCCGATGATGCTTCTGGCGTACCTGGTCTTGATTCGGTGTCTTCGTTGCGTCAAGGAATGAACCCGCCTCATGGTAGGGAGTGAGTTCGTTCGGCCGGGCGTTTTTTAGTAGGGCAACGTAGAGTTCACTCTTTACGGCTTGGAAGATTCCCGTCCCCCGGCCTTTCCAACTATTCCAAATGTGCGGGTCGCGCAAATCTTTCTCTATTTTCCAATCTTATCAGTCTTTCCTGGCAAGATGATTGAACCACAAGATTCAATCTTGCCGAAGATAGGAGAGATGTGGCCTAGGCCATTTTGCCCAACTTTCCAATTGGATTGATGACATGCACATCCTCCCCTGTTCCTGGCGGCGTGCGATACGTTCCCTCCTTGCGGTGGGTTGTATGGCACTGGCTCCCACGACCGTCTCGGCCGCGAACTTCGTGGTCACTACGCTTGCAGATTCGGGGGCGGGATCTTTGCGGAACGCGATCGATCAATCGAATCTGACGGGAGGCAGCAACACGATCACGTTCTCCACGAACGGAGCAATCGTATTGATGACACCACTGGCACCGATCAACAACAACTTGACGATCACCGGCCCAGGTGCCGGCGTGCTCACGATCAATGGAAATAATGCAAATCGCATTTTTTACGTGGAATCCGGCACGGTTTCGATTTCGCAAATCAATCTACTCAACGGTTCGGCCCTTGGCGGGAATGGCGGCACGGGTGGCGGCGGCGGCGGCGGTGGTCTCGGTGCCGGCGGTGCGCTGTTCGTGAATACCGGTGCGAATGTGACCATCAGCAACGTGACGTTCAATAATAGTCGAGCCATTGGTGGAACGGGTGGCCTGGTCGCCGCGGGTAACGCTGGCGGCGGCGGCGGTGGACTCCGTGGCCTTGGTGGAAATGCGGGCACGGGTGGCGGCGGCGGCGGTGGCGGCCTCACCGGCAATGCTGGAAATGGAAGCACCGGTGCCGGCGGTGGTGGCGGCTCGATCGGAACGGGCGGTTTGGGCGGTGCTTTGGCCGGCGGTGGCGGCGGTGGTGCTGGCATCCAAAATG
>JAIOQJ010000330.1 GCA_021413475.1 Planctomycetota bacterium
TCGGCCCGCGCATTACTTAAAACGCGACGGCATGCCCCCGACGGATACGTGGATGAGCAACGAACTCCTTTATCGGATCCCGCGTGAACCGGCGACCGAAGGCATTCGCGCGCTGGGCCGCCTGGCCTTGATCGACAACTACCCGGCCCTTTCCCAGAGAATCCGACAAGACTTGGAAGTTTTCCTGAATGACGACGCCTTGCTTGAAGCCGATAAGCAAACCAAACTTGGCATCCGCTGCAATCGCCCGCGGGTGTTTGTCGCGTCCTCGCTCACCGGTGGCACGGGTTCAGGCATGCTCATCGATCTGGCCTATATCATCCGACATGAAATGCATCAGGTCGGCTTCGCCAGGCCGGAATTGACCGGCATGCTTCTGGTCCCGCCCGTCGATCGCACCTCCCCGAAGAATCTCGCGATCGCGAACTCGTGCGTGACACTTGCGGAACTCCACCATTTCAGCCAACCGTCGTCCCGATATGAGACACGCTTCGACTCGCGCCAGCCAACGATCGCCGACCCGGATCGTCCGTTCGTTCGAGCAGTGATGCTCAGCCTTCCAAAGAATCCATCCCCAACCGCGCCGCGCTGCGCGGATCGGGCCGCCGGACTGATTTATCAGGAAACCTTGACTTCCATTGGGAGGAAAAGCGACGAAGCGCGCGCCGCATACCTCGGGAAAAAGCCCACGATTGGTCTCCCGTTGCAGTCGTCCGGGTGCTATCGAATCACCTGGCCGCGACAACGACTGCTCGACACCGTGTCGGAACGGTTGGCCGCCCGCACCCTCCAGCAATGGTGCTCGAAGGATATCGGTCCGATCCGCGAAACGGTTGATGCTTGGTTTGAAGAGCAATGGGCCAAACAACATCTCGATCTGGCCTCGTTGTCGTCGAGCCTTGAAGTCGGCATGGCTGCCTTGCTGACGGATAAACCGGAAGCCTTGATCGATGCCGAGCTGCAAAATCTGCCAGGCGAATTTGAAACCGATCCGAAAAATGAACTGCCGGACATCGTGCCGATCGTCGAGCGGTTGTTTGAACTGGTGGGAAAACCCGGCCTCGGCGAGGAAACCACGCCGGGCCGATTCAGGGAGATCCTTGAAAAAGCGGCGAAACCGATCACCAAGGAGTCCGAAGTCAAGTTCGCTCGTATGGCGGTGCATTTTATTGATCAGCCGATGTACCGGCTCGCGGGAGCGGAGGAAACCATCCGCATCTGCACCGAGCGCCTACGCAAATTAATCGACGAACTTGACGTCTCAACGGTCAAACTCAAGAAGGAACTGGATACGGATTTCATCAAACTCGTGCCGCTCGTCGGCGCGATGAATCAAACCGGGTTATTCAAGGGAGAAAAACGCCGGGCCCATGCGATTGCCGACGTGTTGAACCGAGTGCGTGAATGGCCGCGCAAACGCATGCAATACATGCTCTCGCGCTGCGTCGCTTCCATTTATCGGCAAATGCTGGGCAACGCCCCGGAATATACCCGCGAGGTGGCCTTGTGCCGGCAGCGGCTGGGTGAGATGTCGAGCGATCTACAAAAACAGGCGGATACAAGTTCGGACCTGGGGCCTTCCCAGGATCATCCGATCCTGCCGCTGGGCTGCCGCAGCCTGATCCAGGCGGCCGATCGGTTGATTGCGGAGATCTCGCCAGATGAGTTACGGGAGTTCGAAGAGGGTTTTCAGCAAAAAGTTCGGCGACACCTGCGTGCCCTTGTGAAAGTCTGCCTGAACATCAAGGAGAGCGGACCGCGATTTCTGGAATTGCTCCTGGAAAACTCCCGGGAATTTGCCGCCGTTCGGCTTGGTCTGCACACACCGGCCGAGGAATTTTTCCGCAACCGGCCCGACCAGCAAGCAGCTCAACGCGAAATTCTACTCGCCTATGATGAGGGGACCCCCGAACCGTTCGGTCCGCAACCGCGCGCTGAAGGGCAATCCTTCGTACTCGGTATTTCCGACGATCAACAAGGTAGAACGTTCCTGGAGTTGGCTCAGGAGCTTCTTCCCGATCTCCAGGTGATCGCCGCCCCATCACCGACGGAGATTGTTTTCTATCGTGAATATCACGACTTACAGATTACCGACGTTCCCCAGGCCGGCGCGATCGCAACGGAAACGGTTCGCTTGGTAAAATCGCGGGACGGCATTGACCCGCATGCGAGAACAGATGTTCAGTGGTCATCATTCTTTCGTGAATGATCGTTTGATTGCGATTTTGAGAAGCATTTCCATCCAGTCAATTCGGATTTTCCGGTTCCGCGAATACCGAACTTATCGTTTCCAACGATCCAATCGATTTGCGATACGCCGGTTTCCGAGCTAGGCTTAGATTGAAGGTGTCAGGATACACACCTTTCCGTTCCGTGTTGTGAGATGGATTCATGTCTCTTGTGATCGAAAGCCAGGCGCATCCGATCCCCGGCTACCGCTTAATCGAGCGGATAGGCGGCGGAGGTTTCGGTGACGTCTGGAAGGCTGAGGCACCGGGCGGACTGATCAAAGCGATCAAAATCATCAATGGCGACCTGCGCGCGGTTGACCCCGATGGCTCGCGCCATGCCGAGCAGGAACTGAAGGCGATCAAACGAGTTCAGGCGATTCGGCACCCCTATCTCTTGTCCCTGGAACGTTACGATATTGTCGAAGGCCGGCTCCTCATTGTCATGGAACTGGCCGATTGCAATCTCTGGGACCGATTCAAGGAGTGCCGAGCGAAAGGGCTTCCCGGCATCCCCCGCGAGGAATTGCTTGGCTACCTGCAGGAGTCCGCGGAAGTTCTCGATCTGATGAACACCCAGTTCGGGTTGCAACATCTCGATATCAAGCCGCAAAATCTGTTCTTGGTCCACAATCACGTCAAGGTCGCTGACTTTGGGCTGGTGAAGGACCTCGAGGGCTTACGGGCCGAAATCACCGGCGGGGTGACGCCCGTCTATGCCGCTCCGGAAACGTTCGACGGCGTGGCAACGCGGTTCTGCGACCAATACAGTCTTTCGATCGTTTTCCAGGAATTGCTCACCGGTGTGCGGCCGATCAGTGGTGCGAACGCTCAGCAATTGATGGTGCAGCATCTTCAGGGCGTGCCCAACCTGAGCCCGCTGCCGCCGGCGGATCGCGCGGTGGTGGGCCGAGCCTTGTCGAAAAAGCCGGACGATCGTTTCCCCAGCTGCATGCAGTTTATCCGCGCCCTTCATCAGGCCGGAAACGACGCGATTGGTGGGGCTTTCCCGGGAACTTCGCCGCAATCCCCCGTTGGTCGGATGGAAACGCCGGCGGGAAACATGTCGACGGCTTACACCCGTTCCGCCCCATTTCCGCCCGTCGAGGAACCGCCGGAAACTCCGCGAACGGAGCTTCGGTTCAAGCGGGACGAATCGCAAGTTTCCTCACCCGCCATCGAGTTGGCACCGGTCCGAGAAACGCCGCCGGAAGTCACGGGTGCGGGCGCACTGGTGCCTGCCGTCATCGTAGGCATCGGCCAACTCGGGATCGATGTCGTACGCAAGTTCCGCCGCCAAGTCGTCGATCGCTATGGCAGCTTCGAGCGTCTTTCCAATCTCCGGCTGATCTGCATCGACACAGATCCCGATTCGCTTCAAGCGGCATCCGCGTCGGATTCGAATTCCGCGCTCGCCGCGGGGGAAGTGATCCCCATGCGGCTCAATCGTGCCAGCCATTACCTGAAGCCGCGGCGGAACGGACGCAGCATCATCGAAGGCTGGTTCGATTCGCAAATGCTCTATCGAATTCCGCGAAATCCGACCACGCTTGGGATCCGCTGCCTCGGGCGTCTCGCCTACTGCGACCATTACCGAACCTTCGCGACCAAGCTGAAAGATGAACTCGAAGGCTGCGTTTCGCCGGACGCGCTCGCTCAGGCCGATCGCTATGCGAAGCTCGGCGTCCGCACCAATCGTCCGCGCGTTTACATCGTCGCGGGATTGGCGGGAGGTACGGGTGGCGGCATGTTCATCGATGCCGCATATACCGCTCGGCATAAGCTCAAGCAACTCGGTTATGCCGACCCCGAAGTCATCGGCATTTTTCTGGCCCCGACATTCGACCGAAACCTGGTCAAACCCCAGGCCATCGGCAACACGTTCGCTGCTCTCAAGGAGCTCAACCATTACTGTCAGGAAGACACCGTTTTCACGGCTTCCCACGACGATCGCGACGGCAACATCAGCGACTCCGCTCCACCTTTTAGCCGTTTCTTCCTGATGCCGCTGGACCTGCCAACCCGGGCAGGCGACCAGCATCCGTCCAGCGGCGACATGGTTCCCATGAACGCTGCCGATTTCCTTCGCCGCGACTTGCTCACCCTCCTGGGCCGACAGACCGACGAATCACGAAAAGAAATCGAGGACACCCGCAAGCCCGCACCGGTGACGGCATGCGTTCTCAATCAAGCTTCTTTCGTCTGGCCGAAGCAATTGATTCTATCACAAGCGTCCCGCTGGCTTGGGGAAGCATTGGTGACGCGCTGGTTGAAGGCCGAGATCAACGTCATTCGTGATCCGGTGCGTAATTGGCTCAAGGAACGCTGGACTGCCGAGGAACTCGGCCCGGAACAAATCATCGCGAGGCTGCACCAGGCCGCCGAGAAGATCGTTGGTCAGGCGCTCGATCAATTATTCGTCGCCGAGGCTCAGCCCTATATTCCGCGCGGCTGGTTCGCACGAGACCCGGATTCGACCCGGCTTTGGCAGACGGTGACCAAACTGCTGCAATTAGTCGGCATGCCCGACGAAAAATCGATGCAACGGCAAGTCGGCTCTCTCGAACAATCGCTGAGCGAGGCCGGCGATGCCCTCTTACGCGATCTTGGCCAAAAACTCGTCCGTTTACCGCGAATGCTTCTGGAGCATTCGGACTATCGCCTCTCCGGTGCCGAGGAAGCGATCGTCCAACTGGAGAGCCTGCTGACGCAGTTGCTCGAACGTTACGAACCGATGGTCATCGACATGATGGCCAAGGCGAACGACGCCTACTACATGGTTCATTTGTTTCTCTCGGCCGAGCGAGGCCATCGCAAACCGACCCCCGCGGAGCTCGCGGAGAACCTTCGCAACTTCCCGAAGTGGCGTTACCAAAGCCTGATCCATCGCCAAGTTTGCCGTATTTACACGGTCTTGCGAGGTCAACTGGCCGACCTTTCTCGCGAGTTCCAGTTCTGCCGGCAACGGCTCGACGATCTGATGTCGCGGTTCCGGCAGATCCCGCTTGAAGCGGTCACACTTTCCGAGACGACGCTGTTCCCGCCGGGCTGTTCCTCGATCGAAGAATCGGTGAAATCGCTGCGTGATTCCATCCGCCCCGACGAACTGCGGACGCTGGACAAGAATTTGCAGAAGCATATCGAACAGTCGTACCAGGCCCTCTTCAGTGTTTGCATGAGTTCCATCAACATGCTCGGCAACCTGCAAGGAATCGTCGAAGAACAAACACGCTCGTTTCTCGCCGGCCGACTGGGGAACAGCAATGTGGGCGAAATGTTCTTCGCCCGCTTCCCTGATGTCGACTCGGCGTCTCGGGCCGTCCGCCATATCCACGAGAAGGACAGCCCATCGGCCAAATCGAATCGCCCGCAGTCGCAGGAAATCTGC
>JAIOQJ010000292.1 GCA_021413475.1 Planctomycetota bacterium
ATTCCTTTTTCACATTCCGTTTCGCGACGTTGGAGAAGCATCACGTGGATCCAGTGATCGATTTGAAGGCGTTGTTGGTCGAACGCGAGGATTGCGACGCAGGTACCGTCCAGAAGCTCCGCGAAGGGTTGGCGCAGGGGGGTACACAATTCCGAATTCTGCGCGAGGTCAACGACCAGTTGCGCAAGAAGCTCGAGACCGCTCCTCCGGCCCTGGCGAAGAAACTTCATTTGAAGTTAGGCATCACCAATTACTTCCTCGGTTATATGGTCTACGCCGTGGATCATTTGAAGCAGGTCGAGGCACCCCTCGGCTTCTTCTACCTGGGCCGGGCCCTCGTCAATCGGCAGCAATACGACGAAGCGCTCAAGGCCTTCGATAAAGCTGAAAAGGCGGGCTACGCCGCTCCGCAGGTTCAGTTGCAACGAGCGGGGATCTACCGCGTTCGGGGCGACAATGCCCAGGCCAAATCGATCCTCGTCAAGCTCGAAGAACCAACGACGACGAGGCAATCGGCTACTACGAACGCTGCCTGAAGTACCCGCCGGTTCACAAGGGCGTCTTGAACAACCTTGGCGTTCTCTACGAGGACAACGAGAAGTTCGACCGCGCCGCCGAGTGTTTCGGTAAGCTCGTGAAAGCTGACCCTAACGACGAACGGGCCAAGCTCTTCCACAAGGATGCTCAAGCATCGGTAACGATGTACTACAGCCCTGAAGAAGAGATGATGAGCTCTGCCTTCAAGCAGGTGCTTGAAGTGCCGGTGACCGACTTCGAACTTTCGGTCCGCAGCCGCAATTGCCTGAAGAAAATGGGCATTCGGACCTTGGGCGACCTCACTCGCATCACCGAAGCCAGCTTGCTGGCCAGCAAGAACTTCGGCGAGACGTCGCTTGAGGAAATCAAGCTGATCATGAACGCCAAGAACCTGCGGATCGGCCAGTCGCTGGAGCAGGGAACGCAGTACGAAATGCGTTACCGCCCGCAGCAACCGGCTTCGCCCGAGGAGCAAGCGGTCATGAATCGGCCGGTTTCGGAGCTCAACCTCTCCGTCCGGGCCCGTAAGTGCATGAACCGGCTGAATATCTCGATCCTGGGCGATCTCCTCAGCCGCACGGCCGACGAGTTGCTCGAAGCCAAGAATTTTGGCATGACCTCGCTCAATGAGGTGCGCGAAAAGCTCACGTTGATGGGGTTGAAACTGCGGAATGACTAGAATTTTAGCCACGGATGAAACACGGATCCAACACGGATGAAAACCAGAGCTTTATCGTTCTTGTTCTTATCCGTGTTAAATCCGTGTTCCATCCGTGGCTAAAAATTCTTTGGTTGCAGCTTCCGCGCAGTGGTAAAAACGTTTTCGGTTTTGGTATGACTTTTTCCCTATTGGCCCAAGACGGCCACGCCCGCCACGGCTCCCTTTCCACGCCGCACGGCTCGTTCGAAACCCCCATGTTCATGCCGGTCGGCACGCAAGCCACCGTCAAGGGATTGACGCCGGACCAACTACGCTCCGTTGGCACGCGCATCCTGCTTGGCAATACCTATCATTTGGCCCTGCGGCCGGGCGACGAGCTGATCGCCGAACTGGGCGGCCTGCATCGCTTCATGGCCTGGGATGGGCCGATTTTGACCGATTCCGGGGGCTACCAGGTCTTTAGCCTGGCGGAGGTTCGCAAAATCACCGCGGCCGGGGCCTCCTTCCGATCGCACATCGACGGCCGCCTGCTGGAGTTGACCCCCGAGAAGGCCGTGAAGATTCAAGAGAATCTCGGCTCCGATATCGCGATGGTGCTCGATGAATGTCCGCCGGGTAATGCCGAACCGGCCGTTCTGCGAAACGCGGTGCGGCGGTCGATTCTCTGGGCGGAACGCTGCCGGAAGGCCCATCAACGGCCCGATCAGGCCCTGTTCGCGATCGTCCAGGGCGGGACCGACGTGGCGCTCCGTGCGGAATGTGCCAAGGCATTAGTCGACCTCGATTTTCCAGGATACGCGTTGGGTGGATTCAGTGTCGGCGAGGGACCGGAGGCGATGCACGCCGTGCTGAAAGATTGTGCCGAGCTCCTTCCGGAGCGTAAACCCCGTTATTTGATGGGCGTCGGCCGGCCCGAGGATCTCCTGGTCGGCGTCGCGGCGGGGATCGATCTGTTCGATTGCGTGATGCCAACCCGCAACGGTCGTAACGCCCTGGCATTCACCGCCGACGGCACGATTCGCCTGCGAAATGCGTGTCATCGGCGAGATTCCGCCCCGATCGAGTCAGATTGCTCGTGCGTGGCATGCGCGCAGTTCAGCCGGGCTTACCTCCATCACCTTTTCGCGACCGATGAGATGCTCGGCCCGATCCTACTTTCGCTCCATAACGTCCGCCTAGGATGTTCTCTCCTAAGTGCGAACAAGCGTGGTGGTACGGTTAGACCGGTCCGCCATCAATATTGAATATATTTGAGGATTCGAATGAGCTGGTTGCCATTACTATTGGCGGCTGAAGAGCAGCCTCAGATGGGCACGATCGAGGGGTTCATGAAGAGCCCGCTCCCGCTGGTGTTTGTCTTTTTCATCGTAATGATGATCTTCATGAGCCGCACCTCGGCCCGGCAACGCCGCGAGCAACTGGCTCTGCAGAATGCGGTCAAGAGGAACAGTAAAGTTGTCACCGCTTCAGGGATCATCGGCATCGTCGTCGCCATCAAAGAGGACGAAGACGAGGTGACCCTTCGGGTCGACGAAACCACGAATTCACGAATTCGCGTGCTGAAAAGCTCGATCGCACGTGTCATTTCGGAAGAACAGCAATCGGCCGCCCCCACGGAAAACAAGACGCCATGATGTTCAGCCGGTGCTTGATGCGCCGGTTCATTAGATGGAACTCGAACCATGCAACGGAAATTTCTGCGCGATATCCTGCTTTGCCTGCTCCCTTGCTTGATCGCGGGGATTGTCGTCTTTCGTGCCTACCAGAAGTACGAATCGGGCGAAGGCGGCTTCAAGCTCGGTGTCGATCTCGTCGGCGGCACGATCCTGATTTATGAAGTGGATCAGGAACGCGAACGCCAGCGCCGCAATCTGGAAAAAGGTGGTGACAATACGGCCGCGTACGGCGGAGCAAAGACGAGCCAGGCATTGGCCGAAGCCATCAAGCGCCGTATCGACCCTGATGACGTCCAGAACATCATGGTCCGTCCCGCGGGCGACAATCGCATCGAAGTGATTCTCCCCACTGGCAGCCATCGCCAGAACGCGGAAGGGAAGAAGAATGTCAGTACCGGTCAGGTCGAGGAAATTCGGCGGTTGATCGAGCAAGTCGGCAGCCTGGAATTCCGTATCGTCGCCAATCAAGCTGATGATGGGCCTGCATTCACTCGGTCTGAAGAAGACCTCCCCCCGCTCGATTTGACCAAAGACGACGACCGAGCGCGCGCGGAAAAATTGAAAGCGCTCGCTCTTGGGGGCGATTCGCCGCCGAACCCCGTCGTGAGAGGGGATGAAAACTGGGAAGTTCGTGGAGAAAAAGCAAAGTATGCCTGGGTGGAACTTCACCAAAATGCCCGGAAGGAAATGCATCTCCTTAATCGGTACGAGAATACCCAAGACGAAACGGAATTAAAGAACCGTGATCTCTGGGCCAAGCTCGCGGAAGCTCGCAAGAACCAGACGGTCTATCGCTACACTCCGCCGAGTCGTGATGGCTCGACACTGCCCGTCTTGTTGTTCAGCCGTGAATGCGTGAACGTCAATCTGCCGGAGAAGGTCCGCAAAGAGAAGAAGTATGAGTATTTCATGCTCACTCGCTTCTCCGATCGGGTCGAGGTGGATGGCAATCAGGTGACCATCACGGCTACGGCGGGGAATGATCCCACCAGTTTCAAGCCGCAGATCGAGTTCTCGTTCAATAGCGTTGGTGCTCGTCAGTTCAGCAAGATCACGAGCCGGAACATCCCGGATCAAGAAGGGAAACGGGTTCGCCAGCTCGCAATCATCCTGAACGGTATGTTGATCTCCGATCCGTCGATTCAGTCAGTGATTTCCGATCGCGGTCGAATCACCGGCGAGTTCGAACAAAACTATGTGAATGAAGTTGTCAAGCTTCTTCGCTCGGGTGCTCTCCCGGCCACGCTCAAGCAGAAGCCCGTTAGCGAAAATACCATCGGACCAACGCTCGGAGCCGATACGATCAAGAGCGGAACTCGGGCGGTCGGCTTGGCTTTCCTCGCCGTGCTTGTGTTCATGGTCTTTTACTATCGGTTCGCGGGAGTGGTCGCTTCGATCGCGCTGCTCGCTAACTTGCTGTTGACCGTCGGCTTCATGGTTGCCGTCAATGCGACGTTTACCTTACCCGGATTGGCCGGACTCGTTCTGATGCTCGGTATGGCGGTCGATGCCAACGTTCTTATTTACGAGCGGTTACGCGAGGAACGCGATCGCGGCGCCAATCTCCAGATGGCCATTCGCAACGCCTACGATCGAGCATTCCCGACGATCATTGATACCCATTTGAGTTCCATCTTTACCGCGATCGTCTTGTACGCGGTGGGGAACGATCAACTCCGGGGTTTCGGCGTCAGCTTGACGGCCGGCCTGATCATCAGCTTGTTTACTTCGCTATTCATGACCCGGTTGCTCTTCGACATCTTCTTGAAGAAGAACTGGATCACGAATCTGCGAATGCTCCGCCTGCTCTCGAAGCCCAATATCGATTTCATGAAGATTCGCAAACCGATGCTTACCTTTACCGCCGTTCTGACGGTCTTGGGGCTCGGCTTGTTCTTGTTACGCAGTGAACGCGGGCTGAACGTCGACTTCGTCGGTGGCACGGTTTACGGTGGTCAGTTAAAGAACGAAGTGACCATTGGCAAGTTGCGCGAACTGATGGAAGACTCGCGCCAATCCAAACTGCTCGCGATCGAGTCCGTCGAAAAAGTCGTCGATCAAGGGGGCAAGGACAGTCGCGATGTGTACTTGGTCAAGTATGTCGCTGAAAAGGAACCGCGGCGAATCGAACTCGCCCTCGGCCTCGAAGGTAAGACTTCCGAGGAGAAACTTGCCAACCTCAAGAGTCGAGCCTCGCACGTTCCGGACTCGTCCGTCGAACAGAATTTCATGAGCGATTCGGCAGGCGACAAGAGCAAGTTCTTCACGGTCCGAACGACCGAAAAAGAACCGGAACTCGTTCAAGCCGAGATCGACATTCTCTTCCGTGACGATTCCAGCAAGAAGTCGCTGCTGAACGAAACGAGCCTCACCTATGCGCCCGAGCAGGGCGAGAGTTATACCTGGATCCTCTCCTTCAACGATCCGGATAATATGACGGCACAGTACGCTTCGGAAGCCTTCATTCGAACGTTGCTTGAGCGAGAATTCCGGGCGGCGATTGATGCTTCAAACGCCGTGCTTGAACCGTTCCGCTTGCAAGGCGTCGGTGAGGCGAAGGATGGCCGCTATACACAGATGAAGCTGTCGCTCTCTCCCGAAGCTCGAAACGTTATTGATCTCTTCAAGCCTGAAGCGGTTCTAGCCAAGGTCGCGCAAGAATACAAGCAGCGGCCCCAGCCCGAACGGTTGGAAACGTTTGACCCGACGCTGGCGGGCGAAACGCGGACCAGGGCCCTGGTCGCGATCCTTGCTTCGTGGGCGGCGATTCTCCTCTATCTCTGGTTCCGCTTCGGCAACTGGACCTTCGGACTCGCGGCCGTGATTTGTCTGATCCACGATCTTTGCTTTACGCTTGGAGTTATCGCGGCTTGTCACTACGTCAGCGATAACTTCTTCGGTCGCGCCTTGTTGTTGCAAGACTTCAAGATCGATTTCGCGGCCGTGGCCGCTTTGCTGACGCTGGTTGGCTACTCGGTTAACGATACCATCGTCGTCTTCGACCGAATCCGCGAAGTGCGCGGCAAAAACCCCTTGCTGACGTCGCAGATGATCAACGACAGCGTGAATCAAACGCTCAGCCGTACCATCCTGGCCTCGTTGACGACCTGGCTGGTGGTTATCGTGCTCTACATCTTCGGAGGCGACGGGGTTCACCTGTTCGCCTTCGTCATGGTCGTCGGCGTGGTGGTTGGGACTTACTCGTCGATCTACGTCGCGAGCCCGCTGCTGCTGATCTTCGGCGAAGGCCGAGTCGAGAAACGTGTCACCGGCATGCCCGCCGCGTTGCCGCATCCCCGCGAGCAACCCGCTCCGGCGTGACATTGGTTTAGAGCCTGAAAGGCTCATTCTGTCAGCCCAGGCCGTGAGGCCTGGGAAGCATTATTAGAATAGTTTCGGCCCTGAAGGGCAACGCCGTGACGGATTTTATGGGGGCGAATTCAGCATCATTTTTCGGAGTTCTTTCTTTTCTTGCGACGTCAATATCCGGATTTTGGGGTCGCCCAATGGCTTCTTGTCGGGGTTGGGCGGACGGTAGCGTGCCTG
>JAIOQJ010000293.1 GCA_021413475.1 Planctomycetota bacterium
TCGATTGCGCCGGGGGGAGCGCCAAAGTCGCCCGCGAAGTCGCCGACCTGATTGGCTCTCTGAAAAACGACGAAAAGGACCCGGTTTGGACAGTGGCGTTCGTCTCCATTAAAGCTCCGGATCTGGCCACGTTCATCGCGATGTCTTGCTCCGAAATCATCATGTACAAGGGGTCGGAACCGAACGCAGAAGCAACTTTGGGCGACTTCGAAGGTTTCCTCGCCGCGGGGAAGACCAGTGATTCTTCGAATACACCCTTATTCATTAAGGAGAACTTGCTGGAAATCGCGAAACAACAGGGCTATTCGAAGTACCTCGTTGAAGGAATGATCGATCGCGACGCGGAGATCTTGCTTGTCCACGATCAAAATCGGCCGCCCGATTCGAACGAACTCATGTCCCGCAAAGATTTCGACGCGATCCAGAAGGAAAAGAAGCGGCAAGTTCGGATCGTCAAGTCGATCAAACAGCCGGGCTCTTTCTTGAAGATGAACACCACGCTCGCAAAGGAACTCCGTGTCGCTCAGAATTCGGTAGACAATCGGGAAATCAAAGAGGTTTACACGCTTTACGGCCTTTCCGAGAAAGATGTGCGCGACTCCAAGCCCGGCTGGCTCGACGATTTTGCCGCGTTCTTACGCCGTACCGAAGTCTGGATCCTGTTGCTGATCATCGCCTTCGCGGGCTTGATGCTCGAAGTGAAAATGCCCGGCGCTACGATTCCAGGCCTAGTGTCGCTGACATGCTTCGTCCTCTTTTTCTGGTCGCAGGCTTACGCGAACGGCGCGACGGTATATCTGGCGGTCGCCCTCTTCGTGCTCGGGTTGATCTTGTTGGGCGTGGAGATCTTCATCTTGCCTGGCTTCGGCGTGACGGGAATCAGCGGTGTCTTGCTGATTCTGGCCGGGGTGGGCTTGGCCACGTTCGAAAAAGCCCCGGAGACTTCGCAGGAATGGACGAGTTTCGCTTCGCGTTTAACCCAGATCGGCATGGCTCTCGTCTGTTCGGGTGCCCTGGCTTTCTTCTTCGCCCGGTACTTGCCGAAGATTCCGTATGTTAACCGTTTGATGCTATCTCCTCCTGGGGAAAACGGGGGGCCCGAAGATGAGACCCCTCCTTTGCCGGGTGCGGAGCAGGCGGCGGCGCTCCTTGGTCAAGTGGGAACGGCAACTTCGATGTTGCGTCCCGCCGGCATGGCTCGCATTGGCGAGCTCTATATCGATGTGGTCACCGAGGGCGACTTCATTGAACCGGGTACGCCGATCCAGGTGATTGAAGTGGAAGGGACCCGAATCGTCGTCAAGAAAGTTTGAGGCTCGGTAACGCTGCATGGATAACTTGACTCTCGCATACGTCCTGATCGCCGTCGGCGTCATCCTGATGATCGTGGAGCTTTTTGTTCCCACGGGGGGAATCTGCTTTATCCTGGCGAGCGTCTTCGCGATTTCGGGCGTGGCCTTGACGTTCTTCTACGGAGACACATGGACTGGGATGATCACCTTGGTTGCCGTGTTCATCATCGGCCCCATCGCGATATCAGCCCTATTTTATCTCTGGCCCGAAGCGTTATGGGGCAACCGCCTGATCCACCGCCCGGAAGACGACGTGACGGTCGCGGCCATGCCGGGCAATGCGTCGCTGGAACAGTTGAAAGGCCGGATCGGTCGAGTCGTCTCCGGATTGCGGCCGTCCGGAATTGTCGAATTTGATGGAAAACGGATTGACTGCATGTCGGAAGGCATGATGATAGATGCAAATCGCATGGTTCGCTGCATCGATGTTCGGGCCGGGCGCGTGCTCGTCCGCGAGATCGATCAGCCGAATCTCGCCGACCTGGAAAACACCAACTTCGGTTGAAAGGACATCCCGTGATATCGACCTCGCTCCTCGCTGCTGGTTTCAATCTGGAAAATCAGTCGTGGTTGCTCATCGTCTTCGCGATCGCGCTCTTGGTGGGCATTTTCATGCTCATCGTCTTTTTCAGCTTCGTTCGGCTCTGGATCCAGTGCTTGCTGACCGGCGCCAAGATCGGCATCCTCGATCTGGTCGGTATGAAATTGCGAAATGTCGATTATCAGATGATTGTCCGCCAAAAAATCGCTCTGGTGCAAGCCGGCGTGATGATCCGGACCGAGGATTTGGAATCGCATTACCTGGCCCGTGGTAATGTCCCGAAGACTGCGACAGCCGTGATCGCCGCCCACAAGGCGGGCATGGACCTTCCGTGGAAAACCGCTGCCGCGATCGACCTGGCTGGCCGCGACATCCTCGATGCCGTTCGTACGTCAGTCAATCCGAAAGTCATCGATTGTCCCGATCCGGGCAAGGGCCGGCCGTTCCTTGATGCCGTCTGCCGCAACGGTATTCAGCTTCGTTGCAAGGCCCGCGTGACGGTGCGCACCAAGCTCGAACGCCTCGTCGGTGGTGCCACCGAGGAGACGATCATCGCTCGCGTCGGTGAAGGTATCGTCAAGGCGATCGGTTCCGCCGATGACCACAAGCAGGTACTCGCCAACCCGAACCTGATTTCGCAAACGGTGCTTCACAACTCGCTCGATTCGCAAACGTCGTTCGAGATCGTCTCGATCGATATTGCTGACATCGAAGTTGGTGAGAACATCGGCGCGAAACTGGCGACGGATCAAGCCGCGGCCGACTTGCGCGTCGCCCAGGCCGAGGCCGAAAAACGCCGTGCCGCCGCCGTGGCCCGCGAGCAAGAGATGAGTGCCTTGGTCCAAGAAAACCGGGCGAAAGTCGTGCTCGCCGAGGCCGAGATCCCGCTGGCGATTTCGTCCGCCTTCAAGGACGGTCGCATCGGCGTCATGGACTATTACAATCTGCGCAACCTCCAGGCCGACACGAACATGCGTTCCAGCATCGGCGGACTGAGCGGCGATGGCCAGGGTGGCCCATCCAATCGCGTTGGTTGACCTGTATCCGCAAATGAGGGTTCGTCATGGCGGTTACGATTATTGTCATCCTGGTCTTTCTGGTCATCTGGATCGGTTCCAACGTGATCCGAGCCCAGCAAGATGCCGCTCAGGCCGCAGCCGCGCGGCGGAACGTCAATCGTCCCGCCGCGCCGGCGGCCCAAGCACCAGGGCGGGTTCCCGAGAAGACGACGTCTTCCGACATCGATCGCTTTCTGCAAGAGATCGAACGGCTCCGCAAGAAGGGCCAACCGGAACCGCAAGAGGATGCCCAGCGACAAGCCCCGAAACCTCCCGTGGTGCGGACAAAAGAAAAAGAAAAAGAAAAAGAAAAAGAAAAAGAAACGCAACGGCCGCGTCCGCAACCACCCAAGAAAGCGCCGGTTGTCGAGAAGAAACGGCCGTCCGTTGATGATCGCGCGACCGATCCGCCACGGGCAACCGGTTCCGCACCGATGCCCTCCGCCCCGCCCCCGGTTCCGACAGTGGCACGCGTAGCCCCTGTTCGCTCCGCTTCGGCACCGTCAGCCCCCGCCGAGGCTTGGCAGCCCGTGCAAACGGTGGTGGTGAAGCCGGATCGCCCCGACGATCTACGCGGTCCCGCGAAAGCCGTTGCCCCGCTTCCGCCCGCGTTGCAGATGCTGCAAACGCTCTTCAAGAGCCAACAGGGTGCCGCGGTCGCGGTGATCTTGCACGAGATTCTGGGGAAGCCAAAGAGCCGGAAGTGAATGGAAGTAGTCCGGTTGCGGAGCAACCGGACTACATAAAACCAATCCCCATTGCATCTCTCCCCACAATTTGCCTAGAATGCTTCCACGTTCACAACTAGATTTAGCGGGGAAGGATCCCTCATGGCATCGGCACTGGCTCCGAGGCGTCCGGAAACTGTACGTTCCGTTGAGCGATCGCCTTCTCATCAGCGAATCCAATCCGCTCCGTTGTTGGCGACGGAGCCCTCGCTTTCCGTGGTAATCGTCAATTATTGTCAGTGGCGAAACACAGCACAGCTCACCAAACAACTCCGCCGTTCGGATGCCGCGAAAGCCGGCGAGGCCGAGATTGTTATCGTCGATAATCACTCCCCTAACCACCCGCTCCGTAGCCGCCTCCGCCGGCTCGATGGAGTGTCGCTCCGGCGTTTCAGCCGCAATCGAGGCTTCGCCAAGGCGGTCAACGAGGGTTGCCGGCTCAGCCGGGGTGAATGGTTTCTGCTTCTCAATCCCGACATGACCGTGCCAGCCGGCTTTCTCGACACCGTGGACGACTTGATCCGCGATCTCGATCGGCAGCACCCGAACGCGGGCGTGATCGGCCTCGGCGTTCGCGATGCCGATGGTTCGCGGCAGCCTTCGTGCGGAGCGATACCGACGCTGGGTGGAACTCTGCTCGGCCTGTTGCGTCCCCGCTCGCGACGCAAGTGCCAGGAATCGCGTGAAACACGGGCCGAGGTTCCCTGGGCCACCGGTTGCGCCTTGCTCATCCGCCGCGATTGTTTACAGCAGATCGGCGGTTTCGATGAAGACTTTTTTCTCTACTACGAGGACGTCGATTTCTGCCGCCGAGCGGCCGAGAACGGCTGGAAGGTTCTGTTCGAACCGAGCGTTCAGGTCTTCCATCACACACCGCTTCACAAGCGAAATGTTACTGCCGCCCTGCGATTGATGACCCGCCACGCCCTTTTGACTTTCGCTCGCAAACATTGGTCGAGCTGGCGGGTGAGAATCCTGGGGGGCATCATCGGCTTCGAATCGATCGTGCGCCAGGCGGCAAGCGGGTGGCGCGGCCAAACTTCTGACATGGAAATGCACGGCCAAATTCGTCAAATGGTCGGGGATGTCCTGGCCGATCGCGATGCCAACGTTCGCGCGCGGATACGCGACGCCGCTGAAACTCTAAGGCTTTCCAGTTCCATTCAGGATGGCGTCACATGCTGACGTCCCCTCCCCTGTCGATCGTCATTCCTTCACGGCAGCGAGTCGATCTGCTTGGGCTTTGCTTGGCGAGCGTCACTCGCCACGCACCCTTCGGCACGGAAATCATCGTCGTCGACGATGGTTCGTTCGATGCCGCGGTTTCGCGAACCTCGCTGAAATTCCCGGGCGTTCGCGTCGTCCGTTTGCCGCGAAGTCGGGGCTATTGCATCGCCGCGAATCGCGGGATTGAAGCGTCTCGCGGAGCCGTGATCGAGCTTCTCAACGACGATACCCAGGTCCTAGCAGGCTGGGCCGATGCAGCCCTGAGGTGCTTTGAGGACTCTCGCGTCGGAGCCGTCGCTCCACTTGTTCTGAAGGGCGTTCCCGGCGAGCGACCGATCATCGACAGTGCCGGCGATGGCTACGACCCCGGGGGCTTTGCCTGGAAGCACGGCCATCGGCAGCCGTTGACGGATGCGTTTCTGCAAAATCGCGTGGTCACGGCCGCGAGCGGTTCGAGCGTTTTCCTCCTCCGGGCCGTTCTTGAACAAACCGGCCTGTTTCCCGAGCATTTCGGCGCATACTTTGAAGATGTCGATCTCTCGCTGCGGATCAACGCCCTCGGCTACCAGGTCCGTTACGAACCGGCATCGAGGGTCTGGCATCGCGGCGGGGCTTCTCACGGCACCGCTTGCCGGCGACTCGTCGAACGGCAATCGTGCAACGAGGAACGGCTTTTTTGGCGGAACCTGGATCGCGATCGACCGCTCCGCGTTCTGGCTCGCCATCTCGCCGTCCTGAGCGGTAAAGCTCTCCGCCGTCTTCGCGAAGGGACTCTGATCCCTTTCCTGATGGGCCGTCTGCGAGCCTTCAGCGAAATTCGGCACTTTGATTTGAATCGGAAGGATGATCCCACATGTCCGAAGCTACAACCGCTTGGCCCGTCCTGAATTTCCTCGAACGCCGAATTCTCGGCGTGCTTGTTGAAAAAGCGAAGACCACGCCCGACGTCTATCCCATGACCATGAATTCGCTCGTCGCCGGCTGCAATCAGAAATCGAACCGCGATCCGCTGATGAACGTGGACGACACACAACTCGAGGAAGCTCTTGAAGGGTTGAAAGAGAAAGGCCTGGTCGTCCAGGTCACGGGCACCCGCGTCGATCGCTGGCGGCAACTGCTTTACGAAGTCCTGCTTGTCGGCAAAGTCGAGTTGGCCGTGATCACGGAACTTCTCCTGCGCGGCCCGCAAACCGAAGGTGAACTCCGCGGCCGGGCTTCGCGGATGGAACCGATCGAAGACATCGAAGAACTCCGCAATTTGCTGAAGCCGCTTGCTGAACGCAAGCTAGTCGTCTATCTCACACGCGAACGCAGCCGAGGGACCGTGGTCACACACGGCTTCCACGATCCGCAAGAACTCGAGCGATTACGGACGATCCATTCGACGGGTGTCGGTGCGGAGGAGATTGTTCATACACCGGTTGCTCGGCTAGCAGTTGCCCCCGCGGCGCCGCCGGCCCCCGATCGTCTCGAACGCCTGGAAGAAGAGGTTCGGCAACTGCGTAGCGAACTCACTAGCGTCACGGCTACAGTCGCCGAATTGCGGCAAGCTTTGGGGGTGCCACCGGCGTGATTTTTTGGCGAGCCGGTTCCCGTTAGGGGCCGGAGGAAGAAACACCAAGACTCCGGCCCCTAACGGGAGCCGGCTCGCCATGAATTCTATGGGCCAACGGGGCTCGGCTCGCCTGTTGGATGCAATAGAGATAGAATCTCTTCATGATGCGTCTCAACAAATATCTGGCACACGCGGGCATCGGCTCGCGGCGACACTGCGATGAACTGATCACGGCGGGCCGTGTTCGTATCAACGGCGACACCATCCGCGAACTCGGTACGCAAGTCGATCCCGATAAACATGCCGTCTCCGTGGACGATAGTCCGATCCATGCCGAGCGCTTCGTCTACTGGTTGCTGAACAAGCCGCGCGGCTATCTTTGTACGACGCATGATCCGGCAGGACGGCCGCTGGCACATGATTTGGTCCCGCACATTGAGCAACGAGTCTACACCGTCGGCCGGCTCGATGAGGATAGCGAAGGGCTGCTGTTCTTCACCAACGACGGCGACCTCGCCAACCAGTTGATGCATCCGCGTTTTGGCGTCGAAAAGACTTACGAGGTTCTCGTCGCCGGCTCTCCCGGGGCGGACGACATCAAGCAATTGCTCGAAGGCGTCTGGCTCAGCGACGGCAAAGTAAAAGCCCGCTCGGTCAAACGTTTCAAGCGGCAAGGCGACAGCACCTGGCTGAAGATCGTGCTCGCCGAAGGGAAGAACCGCGAAGTCCGCCGCATGCTGGCGAAACTTGGGCACAAAGTCATGCGATTGCGGCGCACGGCGATCGGGCCCATCAAGATCGATCGGCTTCCCAAAGGGAAATCGCGGAAGCTGAGCCTGGCCGAGATCGAGACGTTACGAAAATCGACTCCCAGTAAACAAGCGAAACCATGAGCCGTTCCCCGATGCTGCAACGCACCGCCACGACGGTCGAAAACGTCCCGCTCGCGGAACGCACTTTTCGAATTCGCTTGCATGTTCCCGAGATCGCCGCCGCCATTCGACCAGGCCAATTCGTCATGCTCCGGCTTCCGGGAACGACCGATCCGCTTCTTGGACGGCCCTTTGCCCTCTACGACACCGTTCTCGACAATCAGCAACGGCCCGTCGCCATCGATGTCGTGTACTTGGTCGTGGGCAAGATGACCTCGTTGCTGGCCGAGATCCATGAAGGCGAAGCGATTGAAGTGTGGGGTCCTCTCGGCAACGGTTTTCTCGATCTTGACCAGCCGAAACAAGTGACCCTTGTGGCCGGCGGCATCGGGCAGACGCCGTTCCTCGCTTATGCTCGGCAACTCCTTGGCCAGCGCGGTTACGGAGGTGATCCGGCTCGACATATCACCCCGAAGGTCACGCTCTACTACGGCATTCGCACGGCAAAGCTGGCTGCAGGTGTCGAAGATTTCGAGCGGGCCGGGGCGTCGGTGCATCTCGCCAGTGATGACGGCAGCATCGGTCATCACGGCTTCGTGACCGATCAATTGAGAAATGAAAAGCCGCCCGGCCCGTGGATCGGCTGCGGCCCCGAGCCAATGCTGCATGCCTTGATGAAACTAGCCAAGGAACAAGGGAAGACGTGCCACGTCTCCCTCGAAACGCCAATGGCCTGCGGCTTCGGCGTCTGCTTCAGTTGCGTGACGAAAGTGAAAACGCCAGATGGCTGGGACTATAAGCGTGTCTGTGTCGAAGGGCCGGTGTTCGACGCGGCGTGCTTAGAGATGAGTGGGTGAACAGCGCCAGTTGGCGAGCCAGGTTGCGTAAGCTCCTGGAGAACCGCCAGCCAAGTGCCATGCAAAGTCCTCCAGGAGCATAAGCAACCTGGCTCGCCAAAGTCTAAACGTGAGCCAGCGTCGACGACACTGTTGGTTGATGCGCCGCTTTCGAGCGCTCTTCGTGACACTCCCGAACTTCCGCTTCCATCGCCCGTTCGAGCACGATGTCCACCATCAACGGATGCCGGCCCAGCGGTTGAGCAAGCAAGAACTCAACTTCTGGGAAGCGAATTGCCAACTCGTCGCGTGCCTTAATCATGTCGTCATGGGCATGGACACCCGGAGCAAGAAAATACGGAAGCATCACCACGCGGTGCGCGCCCTGCGCCACGCAATGTGCCCCGCCCTCGGCAATCGCCGGTTCGGATAGCTCAAGGTACGACGCTTGGACGAACGCGTAACGCTCCCGCCGGCGAATGACCTCGGCCAAGTGTTCCAAATCTTCGTTAGCTTCCTTCCGTCGGCTGCCGTGGGCGATCAGGAGAAGGGCCGTCGGACCCGCTTCGCTTCGTGTCTTCATTTCGTCACCTGAATGGATATACTGCTTAATCCGTCGCTTGCGTTTCCGGCTCGGATGGAAAAGCCTAACATGATTGGCGAACGGCTTGGCAACTGGATCATCGAGGCGGAGATCGGCCAGAACGACATGGGCCGTCTGTTCCGGGCTCGCGCTGCTGATGATCCGACACGTTTCGCCGCCATCAAATGGCTGACACACTCCAAGGCGAAGTCACCCGAGTTTCACAAGCTCTTTTTAGCTCAAATTGAGTTACTTCGCAAGTTACAGCACGCAAATATCGTGCCGGTTTTTGAAGGTGGTCTACATGAAGGGACGCCGTATCTCGTTCGCGAATGGGTCGACGGCAACGACTTCGAAACTCTCCTGAAACGCGGTGAAAAACCCGCCTGGCCCGAGGTGCTGACGATCGCACTGCGGATCGTCCCCGCTCTCCGTCATGCCCATCGGCGGAGTGTTCTGCACCGGAATCTCAAGCCGTCGAATCTCTTTCGCACGACTGATGGCCGCTATCTCCTGGCGGATTTCGGCCTCACCAAATTCTTCGGCGACGCCTTGCTCACCAGTGCGGATCAACCGCTCGGCTCGGTGGCGTTTCTTTCCCCCGAACAGGCGGCCGGCAAACCACACACGAAGCGCAGCGATTTTTACGCCCTCGGCGGCCTGCTGTACGCGTTAATCGTCGGCCGTGCCCCCTTCACCGGGAGCACGGTCGTCGAATTGACGCACAAACACAGCTACGTGCTACCGGAACGGCCGTTGCATTTCGTCAACGATTTACCGGAAGAACTCGATCGGCTCGTGATGAAACTTCTCGCCAAGGAACCGGCCCAGCGACCGGGCAGCGGCACGCTGTTGATCCAGGAATTCGAGGGAATCTGGAGCTTGTTGGAACGCCGCGGCCTGTTGCCGAAACGCCCCGCGACCGTGCCTCCGGAAACAGACGAGCCGCCCGAGGAGGATCCGGCCCCCGAACCTCTGATCCCCGAGCCGATCCCACACGCCCCGGTCCCGTGGTCGAAACGCTGGTATTTCGTTGTACCGCTTTTTCTCGGCTGCGTGGTCTTTTTGCTCTGGGCTTTTTACTGGCGCGTGCCGAGTGCGGACGAGTTGATGTCGAAAGCGAAACCGCTGCTTGCGTCCGAGAATCCCGCCGACTGGGACACCGCCTGGCGCGACTACCTCGAACCGCTCTCACGCAAGCATCCGGGGAAATACACCGAGGAAATCAAGGAAGCCCGTCGCCGGATCGATCTGCAAGGCGAGTTCCGGCAAGCGTTCCTGACCGGCAAATCCGTTCGCTATCGCAGCGAGGCGGAACGGTTTTATCACGAGGGGCTTCGAATGGTCCAAGCCGGGGAGTTCGTGGCCGCTCGGCGAATTTGGGAGAACTTAATCAAGGTTCACGGCGGAAGCGACCAGGAAAGGCACTGGGTCGCCTTGGCAGCCGACGGAATCGAGCGGCTAGGTTCAACGCCATCGACGAGCGGTGAATTGATGCAACGCACACGGCCGGTCGTCGAAGAAATTCAACGGCTTCGCGTCGCCGGAAAAAAGAAGGAAGCCGACGATCTGGCCCGATCGCTCGACTTCCTTTATCGCGACGATCCCGAGATCGAAACGCTACGGCGGGTGATATTTCCGATGAAGGATTGAATGCGAAGTGGCAATTTCGCATTCGCGACTTCCTCCGAGCCCGAATCGCTAGCAAGGGCAAAGTTTCGCCCTTGCTAGCGATTCGGGCTCGGAGGAATTGCCCGTCACCCACTATACTTCGCCTCCCCATCCGCGAGACTTACTGCCGCGGTGCTAACCTGGCGGATGCGTTTCTCATCCACTTCCTGCTTGAAGCGTGCGATCACGTCCGCGATCGGAAATGAGCCGAGGTCGCGGTCCTTCATTTCTTTGACCGACTCATCGCGGACTGAGACCGTTCCCGAAGTCTGCTCTTTGTCGCCGACGATCAGGAGATAGGGGATCTTCTCCATCGAGCCGTCGCGGATCTTGGCTCCGATCTTTTCCGGTCGGAAGTCGCCGACGGCCCGGAAGCCGGCCGCTTTCAGTTGCTCTTCGACCTTCTTGCCATACTCGACGAACTTCTCGGACACGGTCAAAATGCGGGCCTGTTCCGGCGCGAGCCAGAGCGGGAAGGCGCCGGCGAAGTGCTCGATCAAGATGCCGCAAAAGCGTTCCATCGAACCGAACGGCGCGCGGTGGATCATCACCGGCCGATGCCTCGCGTTGTCGGCCCCGATATAGTCGAGATCGAAACGCTCGGGCAGATTGTAGTCGAGTTGCACCGTGCCGAGTTGCCATTCGCGGCCGATGCAGTCCTTTACGATGAAGTCGATCTTCGGCCCATAGAACGCCGCCTCGCCTACGCCGATCGAGTAGTTCATGTTCAGCTTGGTGACAACCTCGATCAGTGTCTTCTCGGCATTGGCCCAGAGTTCCGCCGGGCCGACGTACTTGCTCGAATTCGGATCGCGGACGCTGACCCGCACCCGGTAATCGTTCAGGCTCAGCATCTTCAGAACGAACTGAACCAGTTCGATGTTGGCGATCAATTCACTTTCCACTTGATCGGGAGTCATGAACAAGTGGGCGTCGTCCTGGGTGAAGCCGCGGACTCGGGTCATGCCGCCGAGCTCGCCCGATTGCTCGAAGCGATAGACGGTGCCGAATTCCGCGAGCCGGACGGGGAGGTCGCGGTAGCTGCGCGGCAACGCCTTGAAAATCTGGATGTGGTGCGGGCAATTCATCGGTTTGAGGAGATAACCTTCTTGCCCATGCAGCCAGTTTCGCAGTTCGGTGAGCTTCTCCTCGTGGCTGGCGGCACGCTGGTAGCCGAGCCAGAGGGCCCGCAGATCGAGGGCGATCTGGCCCCAGGAATACTGCGCCCCTTCCATTTCGGCCGGTTGCTCCTTGGTCATCGATTCGATCAGATCGACAAATGCCTTCTCGCGGGCGGCAGGAAGTTGCTTGTTTTCGAGCATGGTGAACCAGGTATCGATGGTATGTGCCACCGGGTTCATGAAGATGGGCGGGTACTGCGAATCGCGATAGTAGGGGAAGTGCCCCGAGGTGCGATAGAGATCGAGCCGGCCGATATGCGGGGTGTAGACGGGTGAGTAGCCGCGTTTGACGAGTTCATCCTTGATGAAGCTCTCGAGCAGGCTACGGACCATCGCCCCCTTCGGCATCCACAGGATGAGCCCCTGGCCCGCTTGCTGGGTGATGGTGAAGAGCTTGAGTTGCTTACCGAGAGTGCGGTGATCGCGTTTCTTCGCTTCCTCGACCTGTTCGAGATACGCCTTCAAGTCCTTCTCATTGAAGAACGCGGTGGCATAGAGTCGCTGAAGCTGTTTTCGGCTGGCGTCGTTCTTCCAGTAGGCCCCGGCGATGCTGAGCAGCTTATACGAACCGACTTTGCCCGCGTTGGGGATATGCGGCCCGCGGCAGAGGTCGATGAATTCGCCCTGCCGATAGAAGCTGACGGAGGGGTATTTGTTCAGTTCCTCGTCGATGTGCTCGACCTTGTAATGCTGTTTCAGATCTTCGACCAGCGCACGACCTTCGGGAATCGAACGTTCGAAGCGTTCAAACGGCTCGGCAGCCGCGATGATCTTTTTCATCTCCGCTTCGATCTTCGGAAAGTCCGCCTCGGTGAGCAAGGTCGGCGAATCGATGTCGTAGTAGAAGCCGTTGGCGAGTGCCGGCCCAAACGCGAGTTGGGTGCCGGGGAACAACCGCATCACAGCCCTCGCCATGATGTGGGCGGTGCTATGGCGCAATACCTCGAGTGCCTCGGGATCGCGGTCGGTCAGAATCTGAAAGGAAACCTCCGCCGGTTCGGC
>JAIOQJ010000164.1 GCA_021413475.1 Planctomycetota bacterium
TTTCGCGGCGAGGCCCTCGCCTCGATTGGCGGTGTCGCACGGGTCACGCTGCAATCGCGTGCGACCGGCCGCGAAGAAGGGGCCGAGTTAATCTGCAACGGCGGCGACATGTCCGCCGTGCGGCCTTGGAACGGCTCGCCCGGCACGCGCATCGAAGTTCGGCATCTCTTCTTTAACACACCGGTGCGGAAGAAATTTCTCAAAACCCACTCGACGGAGCTGGGCCATATCGTCGAGAAGGTACAGCGAATCGCCCTGGCTTATCCGCACTTGCACCTTGTTCTTCGGCATAACGAGAAGATGGTTCGCGAGGTCCCCGCCACCGCCTCGCTTCCCGAGCGGATTGGCCTGTTCTTCGGCGACGAGGTTCGTGAAAAGATATACGCCCTGGACGTGGAACAAGGCCCGGCTCGTTTGACTGGCTTCGTGGCCGATCCTAGCCTCGAACGCGGCAACGCCAAGTTGCAGTACCTATTCCTGAACGGTCGGTGGATCCGCGACCGCAGCCTCGGCCATGCCTTGCAGGAAGCGTATCGCGGCTTGCTCATGGTCGGCCGTTACCCGGTTGGTTTTCTCTTCCTGACGTTGCCGCCCGATCAGGTCGATGTAAATGTGCATCCGACTAAAACGGAGGTGCGTTTTCGCGATGCCCATGCGATGTACCATCTGGTGCGGGCGGGTGTGAAACATCGGCTTGCCGAGCAGAATCTCGTGCCGCGCTTGCAGGTGCCGCCCGAAAAGGAGCCCGAATGGACCGCCACGACGACGCCGGGTGAATCCGAACCGTCCATATTCGACGCCCCGCCGTTGCGAGAGAACGAGCTGGCACCGGCCCCGTGGGATCGGCCGAAGGAATCGCCGACTACCCAACCCGACCCGCGGCCGATTGAATTCAAGTCGCGTGCGTTGCAGATCCACGATTCGTATCTGGTTCTCGAAACGCCCGGGGGCATGGTCGTCATCGATCAGCACGCCCTGCACGAAAGGATCCTCTTCGAGCAACTACGGCGGCGACTCCGCGACGGGCAACTCGAGGTTCAGCGGTTGTTGATCCCCGAACCGATTGATCTGCCCGCCGAGCAGACGGCGGCCGTGCTGGAAGCGAAGGAAGATCTGAAACGGCTCGGCCTGGAAGTCGAAGACTTCGGCGGCGGCACAATACTTCTGGCGAGCTACCCCGCGCTCATGAGCCGGATCACTCCTGTGGAGATCTTCAAAGGCGTGCTCGACTGTTTGTTGACCCGGGAACGCACGCCCACCAAAGACCAGATCTTGCACGACCTGCTGGCCACCATGGCCTGCAAGGCGGCCGTGAAAGCGGGCGACAAGTTGACCATCGAGGAGATCAATTACCTGATGGAACTACGCGATATGGCCGAGGATTCGCACCATTGTCCCCACGGCCGACCGACGTCGTTGCAGTTCAGCAAGCACGAGTTGGAGAAGCAGTTTCGGCGGGTGTGAGCGTGAGCCTGGCACCGCGACGATTTTTCTTCGTAGGACGGCCTTCCTTGGCCGTTCAGTTCATTTCGGAAGGCCAAGGAAGGCTGTCCTACGAAGAAAATCACGGCAAGATTTCCGATTGTACCGATCTTACCGCGCAACCCACCCGCGACGATCCCACCGGCTGATCGGAATAAACGCTACCACTTTCCTGGCTTCCCCGCATTTTTTCTCATCCCCACTTTGCCTCTTCGTTAGAGTCGGGCAAAATTCGCTTGAAGGACCGTACACGCACGGATGTGCTCGATTTGGACGTACGTTTGCTTGAATTCACAAGAGGCAACCATGAGCGGGAAAATGCTGAGCGGGCCGATCGCCGTGATCATCGGCTTGTTGGCGGGAAGTGAATCTTGGGCCGCTCACTGCGGAGCTTGTTCGTATCCCACCAAGATGTCCGTTTGCGATAATCAGTGCGCCATGCCGGCGGTCCGGACTCGCATCACTTATCAATCGGTGCTCGAAACGCACTCGAAGGTTTGCTATCGGCCGGTTTATCAGACCGTAATGGAAGAGCAAAACTATACCGTTTGCAAGAAGGTCTACGAACAGCAGTGCCGTGAACATCGTTACACGGTTCACAAGCCGGTGACGGAGCACTATGACGTTGTCCAGAATTACACGGTCATGAAGCCGGTTTACGAACACCACGTGCGCGAGCAGCAGTATACGGTGAATCGTCCCGTCGTGCAGGAGTACCAGGTTGCGATTCCGTACACGACTTATCGCCGTGAATACGAACATCACACCCGCGACGTTTGCCATACCGTCTACCGTCCGGTGTGGCAGGAATACACCGTAGCGATTCCCTATTGCACGCAACGTCCCGTTTACGAACAGCATGTGCGTAACGAGACGTATTGCGTTCGCAAGCCGGTCGTTCAAGAATATCAGGTTCCGCAATACTACACGACCTATCGCCCGGTTTACGAGCAGCACGTTCGCGAATGCCGTTACACGGTTCAGAAACCGATGGTCCAAGAGTATCAGGTGGCGATTCCGTATTGCACCTACCGCCAGATTCGCGAGAACCATGTCAAGGAAGTCCCGACGGTTTGCTATCGCCCGGTGACGGAATGCCGCACGGAAACGCGAATTGAATACAAACGCGAGCCGGTGATCACGGAAAGGGTGGTCAAGGTTTGCTCGGGAACGTGGGAAGAACGCCGCGAGTGTATCCCGGGTGCGGTTGTTACTAAATGCTGCCGAACAAAGGGCAGCTACGTATTCGACCCTTGCACGTGCAAATGCGTTTATTGCCCCGGTGAGATCATTCGTCAGGAATACCGCTGCCCCGATCGATGGGTTTGCAAGAAGGTCTGGGTTCCGCACGAAGAATGCAAGACGGTGCGTGAATGCCACTATGTTTGCAAGCCGGTTTGCACGACCGTTCAAGTCCCTTGCACGCGAATGGAACCTTACACGGTCATGCGTCAGGAATGCTACACGACCTGCCGCACGGTGGCCGAGCAGCATGTGCGCTACGAGACCCGCCGCCATTGCTATTCGGTCTGCGAAGAGCACGTTCGCCAGATCCCGTACACGACCTGCCGAATGGTTGCCGAGCAACACGTTCAGATGATCACGAAGCGTCACTGCTACTACGAAAACGAATACCACGTTCGCCAAATCCCGTACACGACTTGCCGGATGGTGACGGAGAACCATGTCCGCCACGAGACTCGCCGTCAGTGCTATCAGGTTCCGGAACAGGTGTGGACGAAGGTTCCTTACACGACGTGCAAGATGGTACCCGAACAGCACGTGCGTTACGAGACTCGCCGCCAGTGCTACTCGGTTCCGGAAATTCGGGTCTGCCAGATCCCGTATACGACCTGCAAAATGGTCCCGGAAGTGCATTGCAAGACGATTCGTTGCTGCCGGACAAACTGGATTGCCGAGGAACGCGTCTGCCAGGTGCCTTACACGACTTGCCGACTGGTTCAGGAAAACTGCGTTCGCACGGTGTGCAAGAAGATTTGCACGATGGAACCGTACACGATGACGTATCAGGTTTGCCGCATGGTTCCCGTCTGCGAGCCGGTTTGCGAAGCGGAATGTCCGCCGCTCCCGGACGCCTGCAACGCCCGCAAGTGCTTCTTCCAGAAGTTCAGCCGTATGTGCCGTCCTGCTTGCAACTAAAGAATGATCGAACTTATGACTCGCGCCGGCCCACGGTTAGTCCCGTGGGCCGGTTTCGTTTCTGACCCCTGACCCCTCGCCCCTCGCTTCAGTTATCAAATCTCTGCCGTCACGGTTAATCCCTTGGGCCGGTCGCACTCTCGGCCGTATAACAATGCGATCATGGCTCATAGCGGAGGATCAGAAATGTCATCGAAAATTCGAGTCGGCGCGGTGAATTATCTGAACACCAAGCCGCTCATCGAGAATCTGTCGGCGTTCGCCGAGAATGTTGAACTTTCCCTGGAAGTACCGAGCAAGCTGGCCGATCAGCTACATCAGGGCGAACTTGATGTTGCACTAATACCCGTCATCGAATTCTTCCGTTCGGGCACCTATTCAATGGTGCCCGATATAGCCATTGCCTCGCGCGGGCCGGTGCTAAGTGTAACGCTCTTTAGCCGGGTGCCGTGGAAGGAAATCCGCTCGGTCGCTATGGATGAAGGCTCCCGCACCAGTGCCGCCTTAACGCAAATTCTGTTGCGGACCCGTTACCAAGTCGAAGCCGAGATCAGGCCGTTGCCGCTCGATGCCGATCCGGAAGAAACCGCGACCGATGCCGTGCTGCTGATCGGCGATCGGGCCATGCGGGCCTGCTTACCGGGCTTTGCGTTTGCTTACGACCTCGGACAGGAATGGTTCGACTGGACCGGCCTGCCGTTCGTTTACGCCGTCTGGGCCGTGCGGGCAGGCGTCGATCTGGCGGGTGTTGATCGTGCTCTCCTGGAGGCGAAACAACATGGCGTGGCACGGGCGGGGATTATCGCCCAACGCGAAGCCCCGCTGCTCGAACTCGACGCGGGCTTCTGCCGACGGTATCTCAGCAATATCTTGAGTTTCGATCTCGGTCCACGCGAGCGGGCCGGGCTCAATCGCTTCTATTCGCTCGCATGCGACCTGGGACTAGCCCCGGAGGGGGTGAATTGTGACGAATACCATCCAGCGAATCTTGTCGAAAGCCGTTGAAGGCCAGCGGATCACGTTCGATGAAGGCGTGGCGCTCTTCGAGTGCCAGGATCTGAACGCTCTCGGTCGGGCCGCCCACGCGGTGACGACACGCTTGCATCCTGAGCCGTATCGCACCTTCAACATCGATCGCAACATCAACTACACCAACGTCTGTGCCGCGGTCTGCGACTTTTGCGCCTTCTATCGGAAGAGCAACGACGCGGAAGCCTATGTGCTGCCGCGCGAGGAACTCTACCAGAAGATCGAGGAGACCATTGCCCTGGGCGGCGACCAAGTTCTGATGCAAGGCGGTATGCATCCGTCGCTGAAACTCGAATGGTACGAGGATCTTCTTCGCGATCTGAAGGTCCGTTTTCCTTCAGTGAACCTGCACGCGTTCAGCCCGCCGGAGATCTGGCACTTTCACAAGCTCAACAAGATCTCGTTGCGCGAGACGCTCGAACGCCTCAAAGCCGCCGGCCTCGGTAGCCTGCCCGGCGGAGGCGGCGAGATTTTGGTCGATCGCGTGCGCAAGGAACTGACGAAAAACAAAGCCCTGACTGAAGAATGGCTCGAAGTGAACCGCGTTTGGCATCAGTTAGGCGGCCGCTCGACCTGCACCATGATGTTCGGCCATATCGAGACTTTGGCCGAGCGGATCGAACATCTCGATCGCCTGCGTTCGCTCCAAGACGAGACGGGCGGCTTCACCGCGTTTATCTGCTGGACGATGCAGCCGGGCCACAAGATGTCGGACTACCCCGCGGTCGGTTCCTTTGAGTATCTCCGCACCCAGGCCATCGCCCGTCTTTATCTCGACAACATCCCCAACATCCAATCGTCGTGGGTGACGCAAGGGGCCAAGATCGGTCAAGTAGCCCTCTTCTATGGCGCGAACGACATGGGGAGCTTAATGATCGAGGAGAACGTCGTCGCCTCCGCGGGGACGGTTCATTATCTGACACTGGAACAGATCAAGAACGCCATCCGCGAAGCGGGTTACATTCCGCGGCAACGCAACGTGTTTTACGAGTATATCGAGGAGAAGCCGATGGCGGCCCGGACGGTGAATCCGCTGGATTTGCCATAGTTTTGAGCCGCGTCTGGTAGGTCGGGTCGAGTCTTCGCGGCCCGACGGTGGCATCAGCACACCACTGTCGGGCCTCGACGACCCGCCCCGACCTACACCGGTGC
>JAIOQJ010000294.1 GCA_021413475.1 Planctomycetota bacterium
CGGGTGCGTGCTCAACTGATGCCGATCGCGAATATCGACAGTCCACTTGATCTGAAGATCGGCGACAGCGGCAATCCAACGATCGAGCCGATGCCGATCGCGCCGGGCAAGTTCTTCGTCCGCGTCGGCGCGGATCAAGTGCTGACACCAATGGCCCAGATCGATGCGGGCGATCGCCTTCTGGCACGCATCGTCGATCGCAGAGGAAGCTTGGCACTCGAACGTGTTTTCTTTGCCAACGAGGCCGCAAGCCTGGCACGCGGGCCTGCGGATCCGCAAGCGTATTGGAAAAGTGCCGTGCTTGAACATCGCCTCACCGAAAAAGGCGGCAGTCGGTTGCTCGCGGTCGTTGAGGATCGTCCTCCCATTGGCGTGGATGTGCAGGCGTGTCGCATTGGCGATGCCTATTTCGATCTCGCAGCCGTGACACCGGGCAAGAAGGCATTCTCGACGCGCGTGACGCGCGTCGACGGTTATCCCGCACCGGCCTTTCGTTTCACGACAAGGGCTTGGCCGTCGCAGCAGGATGGCTTACCCGCGCCAGCTTCGCTTGAATCGTGGTGGAATCCGCCGGGGACTTCCGTCGCGGTGGCCACACTCGATATGCCCAGCCCATTCCGCGAGCCGCTGCCAATCGAAATCGGCAAGGATGTGGTGACGATCGATTCCTTCGCCATCGAAGAACACGAAGTTGAAGTGCGACCGGGCGTGATTGAAAAGCGTTCGTGCCTTTCAGTCCGTCTCAGCCATCCGTCTCAACGGGCGTACTTAGTTCGTGTACATGATGCTGGCCTCCAAGGAGTGGAGCAACGCTTCTATCGCGAGGCCAACCGCGTGACTTGTTTATTCTGGCGGGACAAGCCTTGGAACCTTACCAAAATGCAATTAGAACTGGTCTCGCTCGCGGACGCCGAACGAGCGGCCCGTACACAAGGGCGTTATCTGAAGCTCGATGCGATCCCCGCGCCGGTGAAATGACCGTAGGAAACCCATGCCAGAGACGACCACCCCAGCACCGGCTGCCGAGCCCGCGACGAGCGAAACGCTCGTCCGTCGCCGGCACACGCGCCTGCTGGTCGTGATGTCCTCGATGATCGTCCTCGCGGGAACGCTCGTGGCCGTGTTGTTCTGGTTGCAACCGTTGCGGCCGCCCACGCTTTTGCCGATCTTCATCATCACCGATTCCTCCACGGGTGAACGGCTTCCCTGGGAAGAGCAGGACCTCCAGGGTCTTCTTCACGATGCGAGGCTGGGTCGTCCCCTCGAACCGATTGCCGCGAACCCGAGCCGCGATGAGATCCGCACCCGGCTGCGCGGGCTGGCATTCGCATCGAAGGATCGTCCCGTCGTCCTCTATCTCACCGGCCGCGTGTGCGTCGATCAGGCGGGTGAAGTCTTACTGCTGCCCGGCGATCCACGGCGCGATCACGCTCGAAATCGCCTACCGTTCGCGGAAATTCTCGCCGGCCTGCGCGATAGCCCAGCCCGACAAAAGCTCCTTGTCGTTCAATTCACGCCGGTGACTGATCCGACGATCTGCGAAGCATCACCGAGTGTCATTTCCGCCGCGGTTTTCCGAACCTTCGATTCAGTGGCTGATCCGACACGGCTTTGTATTTGCTCTTGCATTCCCGGTGAAACTCCATTGGCCGCCGCGGAACTGGGGCGCACGGTGTTCGGCCACTATCTCGACTCGGGTCTGCGCGGTGCCGCCGATGGTTGGAATCGCGACGGCCAACTCGATGGCCGCGTCTCCGCACATGAGCTTGCGGCCTTCGTTCATGTTCGAGTCTCCGCGTGGGCGGCTGCCAATCGCCAGGTGAAGCAAACGCCCGTCCTGATTGGCGATGCCAGTGACTTCTCACTGCGGGTCCTTCCCTCCGACGGTGAAGGTGGGCGTCAACTACCCGAGCCTCTCGTCTATCCCGAATTTTTGCGAGAGGCCTGGAAACACGAGCCTCGCGATTCATCATTGCTGATCGATCTCGAACAGGCCTGGCAGGGCGGGCGATCGAACGATGAAATCAAGCGACTGTTCGAATCGCGGCAGAAAGAAATGGAAGATCGTTCACGAAAACTCGGGTCAGTTGCTCGGCCCACGCCGCCACCAACCTTGGCCCTTGCACGGACACTTGATGCAAGCGACGAAGCCCTGCGGGAAGAACTCAGGGCTGCGATCCGCCGGGTTGAGAGTAAGCCGACGCTTCCCGACAAGACACCGGCTCCGCTATTGCCTCCTGAATTGGATCCGTTCAAGACACCCACACCGGAGGTTCTCGGCTCGGCGGTGCTCGAACTGTTAGCCGACGATCCGGCTCCGTCTCCCTCGCGATTTCGGATGTTAGCCGCTCTGCTCGCGTCGAACGATCCGGTGCCTCGATTTGTTGAGACGGTTTTGATTCAAAGGTTGGCAAGGTTTTTCGAAGAAAAGCCGAACGCCATTGTTGCGCTTCGATCAATCTTGCACTTGGCCCGCGACATCGAGCGTTCCACTGCTGACGTGGAGGCCTTCCCCTGGATCGCAACGGTTCTCGAAGCGGTCGAACAAGCCAGGCTGGCTGCCGAGGTGGCGTTATTCTCCGAAGGCTACTTGCCATCCGTGGAAGCGGCTCGCTTGATTGGCGATGCCGAAGCGGCCGCGGCCCGGTTGCGAAGTCTGCTCGCCGATTTTCACCTGGCCGAATCGACTCGCCGTGAGGCGATCGCTCTTGCGCGACACGCTTCGCCATTGATCGAAAAGAACCTGATTCCGATCGACGCGGCCGATCAATTGGAAGGTGCCGTTGATCGACTGGCCAATCTCCTCGAAGTCCCAACTCAACCGATCGACCTGGCGGAGTTGGCTACCTACCCGGCACGATGGCGCGAACAGGCCCGGCTCGTTCGCGAGGCGATGGCCGAGTTCTCGCGGCCTTTCGATTCGACTGCTTTGTCCCGTTGGTGGACTTGGCTGGAAGCATCCGATGCGGGGCCGAAGGTGCTCGATGAAATTGACACCTTGCTGAAAACGCCGTTTCTGCCTGCCGATCAACGCGTCGAGTGGTGGGATGCACGTGATCGACTAGCACGGCGTCTCAACAATGTAACGATCGAACAAAATCGCCGTGACGATCTCGCCGTTCGCGAAGGCGGCGGTGCAAAGCTATGGGTCGATCCCGCTTTGCGGTTCGATCAGCGAGTTGCGCCCATTTCGAGAGATCTAATCGAATCGTGGCCGATGCGGTGGAAAATGCTTTCGGGAAATGAAGAATCTCAATCGCGTTCTCTCCCGGAACAAGCCAAGAAACTCTGGGCCTGGCAAGCCGCTCGCTTCGCTCATCTAGCGGACATGTCGATCGTTGGCGATCGAAGTTTCGCGAAGCAAGTTGAACAGGCATTTCGCCGGGCGGCCGGTCCAATGGTCGATCCGCCAGTGCTCGAAATCGATCATGTGGGCGACATCGCTCTTGGCCGGGAGAGGCTGACTGCCACGACGCAACTTCGCCTCCGGGTGCGAAACGTTGACGGCCCCGTAAAGTTCGGCTTGCGGCTTCTGACGCCCGATGCGGGTTGGCTCGTCGTTCCCGAATCGTTCACGGGGGAACTGTCGCCGCTCAAAGAAAAGACGCTTCTGATCAATCTCGCGGCAGGTTCCAAGCCGCATCTATTTCCCGAAGCGAGAGGCGCGCTCGTCGAAGCCCGGATCGGCGAGCGTGTTTGGTACTATCCCCTTCCCGTTCTCGTCGGCAGCCTGTCGAGCAAGTTCGAACTCTACGTGAAGAGCACCCCGCAAGCGGCGGCTCTACCAGTGACCGACTTGCGCCTTAGGCCAAATCTACCGCCGCAGGCGATGACGGTGTTGCTCGCGAACGTCTCCGCCAAGGCCCAGACGGTAGTCGCGAAAGTGCGTGATCCGGTACGCGAGACCGCCGTGATTACGATTCCTCCGGGCCAGTTCAAGCCGTTAGCCTTTCCGCCACCTGCACCCGTAGTGCCACTGGTTCCTCCTGCGCCGATGGGGCAACCAGCGACGCCGGTAGCCGACTTTCAGGACTTGACCGGACCATTGACGGTCGAGATCCTTCAGGCCGATACCCGCGAATTGCTGCAAGTGTTGACGTTGCCGGTCCGCGTGGCCGATCCGTCGCAGTATCTGACGGTGGACGAAGTCGTCTTTCAACCCGCGACGGCCGAGCGCGGCAATCGCCTCGGCGTTCGTGTTAAAGCGGAGTCGCCATTAGGAGCGGAACCGTGTCTCATTCAACTTTCCGTTCCGGAAGATCGCAATCCCGGCATTGTGCTTCGGGAACGCAAGTTTCAGGCGATTCTCGATAACGACATGCCATCCGTGACGCTATATGCCGAGAAGATCGGCCTGCT